>NZ_JAUQOQ010000009.1:0-215136 GCF_030580795.1 Pseudomonas boreofloridensis
ACCTCGGCGCCGAAGTCGCCGGACAACCTCAATGACGGGGCGAATACGCTGACGGAGTCGTTCACCTATCAGGTGAAGGATTCGCTGGGTAACTCGACCACGGGCACCGTGGTCATCAGCATCGTCGATGACGTGCCGAAGGCGGACAGCGATTTCGTCAACGTCTACGAGGGCGGCAGCGTCAGCGGCAATGTGCTGGTCAACGATGTGATCGGTGCCGATGTACGGGCCGACGGCCAGTATGTCGTGGGCGTGCGCGCGGGCGCCGACACCTCCACCTCGGCCATTGGCCAGCTCGGCGTGCAGGTGGTCGGCCAGTACGGTTACCTGACCCTCGACGCTCAGGGCAACGCCACCTATCACGCCAGGCCGGACAGCGTGACGCCGGCCGGTGCCACCGACGTGTTCGTCTACACCATCCGCGATGCCGACGGCGACGAAAGCACCACCACCATCACCATCGATATCCACGACTGCTCGCTGGTGGTTGCGCCAGGCGGTGGCGTGACGGTGTACGAAAAGGCCCTCGATCTGGTCAAGGACGGCAATGACCTGGCGCCGGGCACGGTCACCGGCAGCGATCCGCATTCCACCGCGGAAACCGCCTCTGGCTCACTGGCCGGGTTGGTCAGCGGCGGCATCGGCGCAATGACTTTCGCGCTGGTGGGCAACGCTGTCGGCCAATACGGCCAGATCCAGCTCAACGCCGATGGTTCCTACACCTACACGCTTACCTCGGCGCCGAAGTCGCCGGACAACCTCAATGACGGGGCGAATACGCTGACGGAGTCGTTCACCTATCAGGTGAAGGATTCGCTGGGTAACTCGACCACGGGCACCGTGGTCATCAGCATCGTCGATGACGTGCCGAAGGCGGACAGCGATTTCGTCAACGTCTACGAGGGCGGCAGCGTCAGCGGCAATGTGCTGGTCAACGATGTGATCGGTGCCGATGTACGGGCCGACGGCCAGTATGTCGTGGGCGTGCGCGCGGGCGCCGACACCTCCACCTCGGCCATTGGCCAGCTCGGCGTGCAGGTGGTCGGCCAGTACGGTTACCTGACCCTCGACGCCCAGGGCAACGCCACCTATCACGCCAGGCCAGACAGCGTGACGCCGGCCGGTGCCACCGACGTGTTCGTCTACACCATCCGCGATGCCGACGGCGACGAAAGCACCACCACCATCACCATCGATATCCACGACTGCTCGCTGGTGGTTGCGCCAGGCGGTGGCGTGACGGTGTACGAAAAGGCCCTCGATCTGGTCAAGGACGGCAATGACCTGGCGCCGGGCACGGTCACCGGCAGCGATCCGCATTCCACTGCAGAAACCGCCTCTGGCTCACTGGCCGGGTTGGTCAGCGGCGGCATCGGCGCAATGACTTTCGCGCTGGTGGGCAATGCGGTCGGCCAATACGGCCAGATCCAGCTCAACGCCGATGGTTCCTACACCTACACGCTCACCTCGGCGCCGAAGTCGCCGGAAAACGTCAATGACGGGGCGAATACCCTGACCGAGTCGTTCACCTATCAGGTGAAGGATTCGCTGGGCAATTCGACCACGGGCACCGTGGTCATCAGCATCGTCGATGACGTGCCGAAGGCGCACTGCGACGTCGCCAGCGTGACCGAAGGCGGCGCGGTCAGCGGCAATGTGCTGGACAATGACATCGTCGGCGCCGACGTGCGGGCCGACGGCCAGTATGTCGTGGGCGTGCGCGCCGGGTCGGATACCTCGACATCGGCCATTGGCCAGCTCGGTGTGCAGGTGGCTGGCCAATACGGTTACCTGACCCTCGACGCCCAAGGCAACGCCACCTATCACGCCAACCCGAACAGCGTATCCAAGGCCGGTGCCACCGACGTGTTCGTCTACACCATCCGTGATGCCGATGGCGATGAAAGCAGCACGACTCTGACCATCAACGTGCAGGACAGCCGCTTGCTGGCCTGTGAGAACAGCGATGTGACGGTGTACGAAAAGGCGCTGGATCTGGTCAAGGACGGCCACGATCTGGCCGCGGGTACGGTCATCGGCAGCGATCCGCAGTCCACCGGCGAAACGGCCACTGGCAACCTGGCGGGCTCGGTCGGCGGTGGCGTGGGTGCCGTGACCTATAGCCTGGTCGGGAATACGGTCGGTCAGTTCGGCCAGATTCAGGTCAATGCGGACGGCAGCTACACCTACACCCTCACCTCGGCGCCGAAGACGCCGAGTGGTGCCGATGACGGTGCCAACCGGGTCATCGAGCAATTCACCTACAAAGCCACCGATTCGCTGGGCAACAGCGTGACCAGCACCATCGCCATTTCCATCGTCGATGACGTACCCAAAGCCGTGTGCGCCGAGCGCAGCATCACGCCGGGCCAGTTGGACTCCAACATCCTGCTGGTGATCGACGTGTCCGGCAGCATGAACTTCGCCTCCGGGGTTCAAGGGCTGAGCCGACTGGACCTGGCCAAGCAGTCGATCAACGCGTTGCTCGAGCGCTATGACGAGATGGGCGACATCAAGGTGCAGGTGGTGACCTTTGCGACCGGCGCCTGGGTCAAGACGCCGGTCTGGGTGTCGATCGCCGAGGCCAAGAGCGTGGTCGCAGGGCTGACCGCCGACGGCTCCACCTATTACGACTCGGCGGTGACCAAGGCCCAGGACGCCTTCCTCAGCAGCGGCAAGATCGCCGGGGCGCAGAACGTCAGCTATTTCTTCTCCGATGGCGTACCGACCAATGGGCACGCGATGACGTCGGTGCGCGAGGCCGCTTGGGAGCGGTTCCTCGACGACCAAGGCATCAAGTCCTACGCAATCGGTATGGGCACCGGGGTCAATCAGGCCAATCTCGATCCCTTGGCCTACGACGGCAGCAGCCATGTCGACACCGGCTCGGTGGTGGTCACCGACCTCAGTCAGCTCAGTGCGGTACTCACCGGCACCGTGCAGGGCGCGCCGATCACCGGCAGCCTGATGAGTGGCGGGCACTTCGGTGCCGACGGCGGTTTCATCAAGGCATTGCTGGTCGATGGCACCACCTACACCTTCGACCCCAAAGCCAATGGCGGGCAGGGTGGCTACAGCGTGTCGGGCGGACCGGACAAGGCCAGCTTCGACACGCAGGGCAATACCTTGGCAGTCAAGACCGCACTCGGCGGTACGCTGCTGGTGGACATGGACACCGGCGCGTTCACCTACGCACCGCCCAAGGACGATGGCAGTCGCCACGTGGAGCGCTTCGGCTTCACCGTCAGCGACAACGACGGCGATACCAGCAGCGCCAGCCTGGTGGTGCAGCTCAACAGCAACAGCGCGCCGGTCGCCGGGGCCGACCACATCATCACCAACATCACGGGGGCCAGCATCAGCGTGCCGATGCAGGCCCTGTTGGCCAACGACAGTGATGCTGACCATGATCGCCTGAGTGCCGCGCCGACCACCTTCACCACCGGCTTCGCCGACAAGGGGGCCGGCTTCGCCGCCGCCGGTCAGGTGCAGACCCTGCGCTTCGACGGTACGGCCAACACCACGGCCAACCAATACAAGGAACTGCTGCGCAGCGACTTCACGGCGGTGTCGGGCAGCATGACCGCCGCGCTGGTGGTCGCGGGCTACCTGGGCGCCATCAGCACCAGCAATGCCAACGACGAAGACACGCTGACGGTCAGCTTGCGCAAGGGTGAGAGCCTGACCTTGGACCACGACCGTCCGGCCGGCAATCTGCAGATGCAGTGGAAGGACACCACGGGCAATTATCAGGCTATCGACGAGGGTGGCCGCTTCACCGCCAGCCATGACGGGGTGTACAGCCTGCATGTGATCAACACTGAGAATGCGCAAGGCAACAGCAAGGCGGCCGAGAGTTACAAATTGAGCCTGGTGATCGATTACAGCCAGGCCGAGAACGAAGTCCGGCACGACAGTTATACCCTCAGCGACAACCATGGCGGCGTCGCCACTGGCGCTGTGGACATCACCTATCAGGCGGGGGCCACCTTGGTGGGGAGTGCGGGCGACGATGTGCTGTTGGCGGGTAACGGCGACGACACCTTGATCGGTGGCGCCGGGCACGATGTGCTGGTGGGGGGAGAGGGCAACGACCGGTTGTACGGTGGGGAGGGCAACGACCTGCTGATCGGCGGGCCAGGCGACGACCTGCTCGACGGTGGCCCGGGCAATGACACCGCCAGCTATGCCAGCGCTGGCACGGGCGTGACCGTCGATCTGGCCCATGTCGGGCAACAGAATACCGTGGGTGCGGGGCTCGATACCCTGGTCAGCATCGAGAACCTGATCGGTTCTGACCATGACGATCGGCTGTTCGGCAACGACGGCGACAATGTGCTCAATGGCGGCAAGGGCGACGATCTGCTGGTCGGCGGCGCGGGTAACGATACCCTGATCGGCGGCCCGGGCAACGATACCCTGACGGGGGGCAGCGGCAACGACACCTTCGTCTGGCAGCAGGGCGACAGCGGGCACGACCGCGTCACCGACTTCACCCCAGGCAGCGACACGCTCGACCTGTCGCAACTGCTGCAGGGCGAGAACGCCACGGCGGCGTCACTGGACGACTACCTGCATTTCAAGATCAGCGGCAGTGGTGCCGGGGTGGTATCGACCCTGGAAGTGAGCAGCGTGGCGGGTGCGGCGCCGACCCAGACCATCGACCTGGCGGGTGTCGACCTGGCGCAGCACTACGGGGTGACCCCGGGCGCTGGCGGCTTGATCGCTGCCGGCTACGACACGGCGGCGCTGATCAACGGCATGCTCAACGATCATTCGTTGAAGGTGGATACGGTCTGATTGCCAGGCGGGTGCGCCGGCCTGTTCAGGGCCGGTGCAGGGTCTTCTGCTTGAGGATGTAGAGACTGACCAGCACGGCGCTGGTGAGCATGAAGGCCCGTGCCCAGAACAAGGGCACCAGGTAGCACGACAGGCCGATGCTGGCCCACATCAGGCCGATGGCGTACACCTTGCCCTTGAGTGGAATGCCCTGTCCTTCGAGGTAGTCGCGGATCCAGGGGCCGAGCCGGGGATGCTCGACCAACCAGGCGTGAAAACGCGGGGAGCTGCGGGCGAAACAGGCGGCTGCCAGCAGCAGGAATGGGGTGGTCGGCAAGACCGGCAGGAAGATGCCGATCACCCCCAGCGCGACACTGAGCCAGCCAATGGCCAGCAGCAGATAGCGCACCACCGCCGATCAGTGGTGGCGTGGCTTGAGCAGTGCCGGCTTCTCTTCCGGGGCGTGCAGCAGCAGGAACAAGGCGCTGAGGGCCTCGGGAATCTGCACGATCATGTCGTCCTGCAAGTTGGCGTTGCTGGCGATGTCGGCGAACTCCGGCTGTTCGTCGAACAGGCCCGAGCCGACCATGATCGGCAGCAGCATTTCGCTGACTTCCTCTTCGGCGTTCTCGAACCAGGCTTCTTCGCGCAGGAACACGCCTTCCATGAACCCGATGCACCAGCCGCGCAGTTCGGAATCGTCCGGCTCGTCGGTCAGGTCGAGCTCGCAGGGCAGGTCGAATTCCTCGTCGCTGGCCAGTTGGCGGGCGATGTGGCCTTTGAGGGCGACCAGGGTGGCCTCGATTTCGACGTGCTGGGCTTCGCTGGCGTAATGCGGTTCCTCGGCGAACAGCGCGTCGATCCATTCACGTTCGGGCACCTCCTCCGAGCAGATCGACAGCGCGGTCAGGTAGCCGTGTGCGGCGACGTAGTCCAGCGCCTCTTCGTGCAGCTCGTCGGCGTCGAGGAAGGCTTGCAGGCGGGTCAGTTGCTCGGCGAAGGACATTACGGGGCTACCTTGGGGAATAAACGATGCTGAATTCTAGCACCTTGCAGCGATGGCGGGGCAAAGGGAACGTCTGTCATCCCAGCCTGCCGCAGGGCAGGGCAGTGGGGTATACTTCGCCGTTTTCGAGCCAGGTGGCGCCTTGGCGTCATTCGGCAAAAAACGCTTACGCATCCGGCGTGTGCGCAGCGGATTTATCGTCCAGCCTGTCTGCGGGATGGTACGACGATCGTGGAGTGGCAAATGCTCGAACAGGCTCAGCGCGTCCTCAAGGACATCTTCGGCTACGACAGCTTCCGGGGTCGCCAGGCGGCGATCATCGAATGCGTGGCCAACGGTGGCGATGCGTTGGTGCTGATGCCCACCGGCGGCGGCAAATCGCTGTGCTTCCAGGTGCCCGGCCTGTTGCGCAACGGCCTGACCGTGGTGGTGTCGCCGCTGATCGCGCTGATGGACGACCAGGTCGCCACCCTCGACGAACTCGGCGTGGCGGCGGCGGCGCTGAACTCCACCTTGAGTGCCGAGCAGCAGCGCGACCTGGCCGCGCGCCTGCGCCGCGGCGAAGTGAAGATGCTTTACCTGGCGCCTGAGCGCCTGGTGCAGCCGCGCATGCTGGACTTCCTGCGCGACCTGGACATCGCCCTGTTCGCGATCGATGAAGCGCACTGCGTGTCGCAGTGGGGGCACGACTTCCGTCCCGAGTACCTGCAACTGGGTCAGCTTGCCGAGCTGTTCCCCCATGTGCCGCGTATCGCCCTGACCGCCACCGCCGACATGCGGACCCGCGAGGAAATCGTCCAGCGCCTGCACCTGCAGGGCGCCGAGCGGTTCCTGTCGAGTTTCGACCGGCCCAACATCTTCTACCGCATCGTGCCCAAGGAATCGCCACGCAAGCAATTGATGGCCTTCCTCGCCGAGCGTCGGGGTAACGCCGGTATCGTCTATTGCCTGTCGCGCAAGAAGGTCGACGAGACGGCGGCCTTCCTCTGCGAGCAAGGCTTCCCGGCGCTGCCGTACCATGCCGGCCTGCCCGCCGAGACCCGTTCGGCCAACCAGCACCGGTTCCTCAACGAGGAGGGGCTGATCATGGTCGCGACCATCGCCTTCGGCATGGGCATCGACAAGCCCAACGTGCGCTTTGTCGCCCACCTCGACCTGCCCAAGTCGCTCGAGGCCTATTACCAGGAAACCGGACGTGCCGGCCGTGACGGCCTGCCCTCCGATGCCTGGATGGCCTATGGGCTGCAGGACATGGTGATGCTCAAGCAGATGCTGCAGAACTCCGAAGGCGACGAGCGCCACAAGCGTGTCGAGCAGCACAAGCTCGATGCCATGCTGGCGCTGTGCGAGGAAACCCGCTGCCGTCGTCAGGCGCTGCTGGCGTACTTCGACGAAGTGCTGGAGCAGCCTTGTGGCCATTGCGACAACTGCGTCGACCAGGTGCAGACCTGGGATGCCACCGAGCCCGCGCGCCAGGCCCTGTCGGCGGTGTTCCGCACCGGACAGCGCTATGGTGTCGGGCATCTGGTCGATGTGTTGCTGGGCAAGGACAACGAGAAGGTGCGCAGTTTCGGTCACGAGAAGCTCTCGGTGTTCGGCGTCGGCAAGGCCTTGGGCGAACACGAATGGCGCTCGCTGTTCCGCCAGTTGGTGGCGCGCGGGTTGGTGGACATCGATCTGGAAGGCTACGGCGGCCTGCGGCTTTCCGACACGTGCCGGCCGCTGCTGCGCGGCGAGGTCAACCTGCAACTGCGCCGCGACCTCAAGCCGCAAACAGTCGCCAAGTCCTCGAGCGGTGGCGGCAGCCCGGCCAGCCAATTGGTGCGTGCCGAGGAGCGCGAGCTGTGGGAGGCGCTGCGCACCCTGCGGCGCAAGTTGGCCGAGGAGCACAGCGTGCCACCGTACGTCATCTTCCCCGACTCCACCTTGCTGGAGATGTTGCGCAGCCAGCCCACCAGCCTCAGCGACATGGCCCAGGTCAGCGGCGTCGGTGCACGCAAGCTGGAGCGCTATGGCCAGGCCTTCCTCGAGGTGCTCAACGGCGCCGGTGGCACCGAGGAGGCGCCCAAGGTGGTGCTCGACCTGCGCCACGAGTTGGTCAGTCTGGCCCGTGCGGGGATGACGCCGGCGCAGATCGCCGGGCAACTGGCGTGCAGCGAGAAGAATGTGTACAGCCTGCTGGCCGAGGCCATCGGTCGTCAGGAACTGAGCCTTGAGCAGGCGCTGGACCTGCCCGAGGAGCTGATGATGGAAATTCAGGACGCCTTCCTCGACGGCGAAGGCGAGCTGCCACCGGTGTCGGCCTTGTTGCCACAGTTCGCGCAGCGGGTGCCGGAAGGCGTGCTGTACTGCGTGCGCGCAGCACTGGCGGCCGAGTTCGAGCTCTGAGCTGACCGGCGTCATGCTCTGCGTCGATTTTCGGCGCATTCCCACAGGCTGAGCCTTGCCTGATCCTGTGGGGCATGATTAGCTGACTAACTATTAGTTTCCATCCACGAGTTGCCTATGCCCCTCACCGACAATCAACACCGCTTCGGCATGCAGCTGGCACAGATGTCCCGAGGCTGGCGTGCCGAACTGGACCGTCGTTTGGCCGGGCTCAATCTGTCCCAGGCGCGCTGGCTGGTGTTGCTGCACCTGGCCCGGTTCAGCGAAGCACCCACCCAGCGCGAGCTGGCGCAGAGCGTCGGCGTCGAAGGTCCGACCCTGGCGCGACTGCTCGACAGCCTGGAAAACCAGGGGCTGGTCCGTCGCCAGGCCGTCATGGAAGACCGCCGCGCCAAGAAAATCCTGCTGTGTCCGCCGGCCAAGCCGCTGATCGACCAGATCGAGACCATCGCCAACGCCTTGCGCGCGGAGCTGTTCACCGGCGTTGACGAGGCAGACCTGGACGTGTGCATGCGGGTGCATGCGAAAATTCTCGGCAACCTGGAGAAGCCTTGAGGTTCAACGGCGCACCCGCGCGCACACGCAAAAGCGGATGGCGGCCCCATCCGCTTTTTCCATTTCTTTGGCCGGGCCCGTCGACACTCAGAAGCTGCTGCCCAAATTCAAGTACACCGCCTTCTGATGCTCGGTGTTGATTCCGTAGCTGATGTTCAAAGGCCCCAGTGGCGTCTCCAGTCCCAGGAACACGCTGGCCGCGTTGATGTAGCCGCTGTCGAAGTCGTTGTCGTTGTTCCACGCGCGCCCACGCTCCAGCGACCCGCCCAGGTACAAGGGCAGATCCAACGGCACATAGGCCCGAGGCGTCAGCCGGCGGTAATACACCATGCGCATCAGGCTGATGTTCTGGCCTGACAGCGAATCCTGGCGGAACCCCGACAGTTGCCTGGCTCCCCCGAGCACGAAGCTGGAAGTCACCACCTCGGTATCGTCCAGGGTGCGCCCGTAGCGGCCACCCAGCACCCAGGTATTGGCGCCGTAACTCAAGGCTTTGTCCAGGTGGAACTGCCATTGGCGGTAGTCGCTGTCCGAGTCCAGCGAGCGGTCGAACTTGCGCAGGCTCAGGCCGATGTCTTCGCCGCTGTGGGGGAAATAGACGTTGTCGAAGGTGTCGAAGGAGTACTTCAGTTCGTAGAAGCCCTCGTTGAAGCTGACTTTGGGCAGGCTTTGATCGCCAATGCGCACCTCAGCCTCACCCCAGGCCTTGCCGACGCCGAGTCGCACTTCGCCGTAGGTGCCGATCTGTCGGCCCAGGTTGAGGCCGAACCCGTAACGTTCCAGGCGGTACTCGGCGACCGGATCGTTGTCCAGGGTGGCTTCGATGTTCTGCGAACCCAGGGACAGATAGGGGGCGACGAAGTAGCGCGAGCCCACGTCCAGCGGTTGGTAGAACTCGCTGTACAGCTCCTGCTGGTCGCCGATCTGCGCGCGCGTGAGCCATTCGGCGCCCAGCCGGTTGATGCCATTGACGCGGTAGCTGGCACCGAGGTTGAAGGCGCTGTCGCCGCGCATGTCGTCCGAGAGGTTCAGGCCCAGACGCAGGTAGTCGGTGCCACCACGCCGGCCACGGGCATTGATCACCAGGGTATTGTCGTCGCCCTTGTGTACCACGCGGTACTGCACGCGGTCGAAGTAGTCCAGCCCGTACAGGGTGCCCATGTCGGTTTGCAGGCGATCCAGCGCCAGCGGCTCGCCGATGGGCTGGCGGATGTAGTAGCGGATCACCTCGTCGCTGACCTTCGAATCGTTCTCGACCTTGATCGCCGTGATCACCGGCGTGCGCTGGCGCGGTGAGCGGGCCACGGCCAGTTCGGCGTCACCGCCCCGGCGCAGCCCGGCCAGGCGCGCGTCGAGGGCGCGGGTGGCACGGTAGCCCGCGTCGATCATGTCCTGGGCGCGGCCGAAATCGGTGACGCCGAAGGCGCTCAGCGGTGGTTGCACAAGAATGTCTTCGCGGCCCAGGCTGGCCAGTTGTTCTTCGGAGTTGCGCCGGGTCATCAGGGTGATCGACTGATTGAGCACGTCCACCACAGTGGCCAGTTGCTTGCGCGAGCGCAGCGGGGTGCCGATGTCCACCACGATGGCCAGGTCGACGCCCATTTCCCGCACGACATCCAGCGGAATGTTGTCGACCATGCCGCCGTCGACCAGCAGGCGACCGTCCAGCTCCACCGGCGCGAACACCGCTGGAATCGACATGCTGGCCCGCACCACCTGCGGCAGGTGGCCACGGCGGAACACCACCTTTTCGCCACTGGCGATGTCGGTGGCGACGGCGCGGAACGGAATGGGCAGTTTGTCGAAGTCGCGGATGTCGGCGGTGTGGGCCAGCTTGCTTTCCAGTAGCAGCGACAGGTTCTGGCCCTGGATTACCCCCAGCGGCAGACCCAGGCTGCCGTCGTCGCGAAAGCTGAGCTTCTGCTTGACCAGGAAGTCGCGGTCGTCCTGCTTGCGCCTGAACGGCACGTCCTTGCGCGGTGGCGCATCGGACAGCGCCTGCTGCCAGTCGAGGGTCAGCGCCAGGTGTTCGAGTTCCTCGATGCTGTAGCCCGAGGCGTACAGCCCGCCGACCACCGCTCCCATGCTGGTGCCAGCGATGGCGTCGATGCGCACGCCCTGTTCTTCCAGGGCCTTGAGCACGCCGATGTGGGCCAGGCCTCGGGCGGCGCCGCCGGACAGTACCAGGCCGACCTTGGGCCGGGGCGCGTCGGCCGCGTGCAGGACAAGCGGGGTGAGGGTCAGCAACAGGCATAACAGCAGACGGCGCATCGTGAGTCTCAAAACCGTGGGCAAAGACCGCTAGTATAAGCGGCCCATTTCAGCAGGAGACGTTTGACCATGGCCGATGCCAAGCCCGAAATCGTCATCGAGTATTGCACCCAGTGTCAGTGGCTGCTGCGCGCTGCCTGGTTGGCGCAGGAATTGCTCAGCACCTTCGCTGACGACCTGGGCCGGGTCACGCTGCAGCCGGGCAGCGGCGGTGTGTTCCGCATCACCTGCAACGAGCGACAGCTCTGGGAGCGCAAGGCCGACGGCGGCTTCCCCGAAGCCAAGGTGCTCAAGCAGCGGGTGCGCGATTGCATCGACCCGCAGCGCGACCTGGGCCACAACGACCGCTGAGGGTGTGTCGGTGGGCAGCGCGTGACTCGTCACACGACTGCCACCAACCTGTCATCCGCACCTGCCAGTCTCCTGCAAACAACGCCGGAGGCCGCCCGATGACACACGCCGAACTGCTCCGCCCGTCACGCAAGCAACGCGTGCGAACCCTGTGGATCTCCGACGTACACCTGGGTACTCGTGACTGCCAGGCCGAGCACCTGTCGCAGTTCCTCAAGGGGTATCAGGCCGATCGCATCTATCTGGTCGGCGACATCATCGACGGCTGGAAGCTGCGCAGCGGCGTCTACTGGCCGCAGGCTCACACCAATGTGATCCGCCGCTTGCTGACCATGAGCAAACGCGGTACCGAGGTGATCTACGTCACCGGCAACCACGACGAATTCCTGCGCCGTTACTCACGGCTGATCCTGGGCAACATCCAGCTGGTGGACGAGGCCGAACACCTCACGGCTGACGGCCGTCGCCTGCTGGTGGTGCATGGCGATCAATTCGACGTGATCACCCGCTACCACCGCTGGCTGGCCTTTCTCGGCGACCGCGCCTATGAATTCACCCTGGTGCTCAACCGCTGGCTCAACCACTGGCGCGCCCGTTACGGCTATGGCTACTGGTCGCTGTCGGCGTACCTCAAGCACAAGGTCAAGGGTGCGGTGAACTTCATCAGCGATTTCGAGGATGCGATTGCCCACGAATGCACACGACGCGGCTTTCAAGGCGTGGTCTGTGGGCATATCCATCACGCCGAGATTCGTCAGGTGGGCGATGTGCAATACCTCAACTGCGGCGACTGGGTCGAGTCGTGCACCGCGCTCATCGAGCACTGGGACGGTCATATCGAGTTGTATCGGTTGGCCGAGGCGCAAGCCCAGGAAAGCGAGCGCCTGGCGGCGCTGCGCGAGCTGGTCTGAGACCCGTGCTCAGAGGCTGATCTTGCCGCGCAGGATGTCGCGGAACATGGCGAAGTCGCCGATCAGGCTATAGAGGGGATAGGTGAAAGTGGCCGGCCGATTCTTCTCGAAAAAGAAGTGCCCGGCCCAGGCGAAGCCATAGCCGGCCACCGGCATGGCCAGCAGCAACAGCCACTGACCGCTGCCGATGGCATACGCCAACAGCGCGATGACCAGGCTGGTGCCGACGAAGTGCAGGCGTCGGCAGGTGGGGTTGGCATGCTCGCCGAGGTAGTAGGGATAGAACTCGGCGAAACTGCGAAACTGCGTCGTGCTGTTCATGGCGGGGTTCTCGCCGCTGCGTTTTTGTTCGGGGTATACGGCGTGGAGCCTGTTTCGAGTCTAGAGTCACTGGGAGCGCCCACCAGTGACAATTGGCGCCATTTGAGTATCCTTTCGATTCACCGCAGGAGCGGTCAGTACAAGAAGCCTGTCATGAGCGAAAGAACCACGTCGGCCAGCTGGGCCTCAGGGATCGTCAAAGCGCTCGAGCTCGAAGGACTCGATTGCCGGGCCATGTTCAAGCAGTTGGGGCTGGACTTCGCGGCGCTGGACGACCCGGATGCACGCTTTCCCCAGGATGACATGACCCGTCTGTGGTTGCTGGCGGTCGAGCTGTCCGGGAACCAGGCCATCGGCCTGAACATGGCGCGGGTGGTGCGCCCGGCGTCGTTCCATGTGGTGGGGTATGCGCTGATGTCCAGTCGTACCCTGGCAGAAGGCTTCGAGCGCCTGGTGCGCTATCAGCGCATCATCGCCGAGAGCTCTGACCTGAGCTTCACCCTCGGCCCTGAAGGCTACTCGCTGATCCTCACCGTGCATGGCGATCACCTGCCGCCGACCCGCCACAGCGCCGAGGCGTCGCTGGCCTGTGCGCTGTCGTTGTGCGCCTGGCTCAGCGGCCGCCCGGTGCAGCCGCGGCGGGTGCTGATCCAGGGCACGCAGCCCAGGGACATCGAACCCTACCGACAGGCCTTCCGTGCGCCTGTGGAGTTCGGCGCGCGGCACGATGCGCTGGTCTTGGAACGCGCGGACATGGAGGCGCCGTTGCCCACGGCCAACGAGGCGATGGCCATACTGCACGACCGCTTCGCGGGCGAGTACCTGGCACGCTTTTCCGAAAGCCGAGTGACCCATCGGGTGCGCCAGACCCTGTGCCGCATCCTGCCGCAGGGCGAACCCAAGCGCGATACCGTGGCCCAGGCCCTGCACCTGTCGCAGCGCACCCTGCAGCGCCGGTTGCAGGAGGAGGGCACCAGCTTCCAGACCCTGCTCGACGACACCCGTCGGGAGTTGGCCGAGCAGTACCTGGCGCAGCCTGGCATGACCTTGCTGGAAACCGCCTACCTGCTGGGTTTTGCCGACCCGAGCAATTTCTACCGGGCCTTCCGTCGCTGGTTCGACGCCACGCCCAGCGAGTACCGGGCGCGCCTGGAGGCGTCGCTCAATGGCGCCAGAACGCCGGCATGCACAACACCAGCACGGTGATGATCTCCAGGCGACCGAGCAGCATGCCGCCGGCCAGGATCCACTTTGCCGCATCCGGCAGGCTGGCGAAGTTGCCGGCCGGGCCGATCACCTCGCCCAAACCCGGGCCCACGCCGGAGACGGTGCTGGCGGCGCCGGTCAGCGCGGTCATCCAGTCCACGCCCAGCAGCGACAGCAGCAAGGCGATGACACAGATGGTCACGGCGAAGAAGAACGAGAAGGTCAGGATCGAGCGCACGATTTCTTCGTCGAGGCGGTGACCGTTGTACTTCTGCTTGATCACCGCGCGCGGGTGGATCAGTTGGTTGAGGCTGGCCTTGAGCAGGATGTAGGCCACCTGGAAGCGGAAGATCTTGATACCGCCGGCGGTCGAGCCGGAGCAGCCGCCGATGAAGCCTAGGTAAAAGAACAGCATCAGCGAGAAGTTGCCCCACAGGCTGTAGTCGCCCAGGGCGAAGCCGGTGGTGGTGACCACCGAGGTGACGTTCAGCGCCACGTGGCGGAAGGCGTCCAGCCAGTGCAGGTCGGTGGTGGCCCAGTACCAGGTGCCGAGCACTATCCAGGTGGCCACCAGCAGACCGAGCAGGCCCTGCACCTGTTGGTCGCGCCACAGCGCGCGGTGGTTGCCGCGCAGGGTCGCCACGTACAGCGTGAACGGCACGCTGCCGAGGATCATCACCACCACCGCCACCCAGTGCACGGCCGGCATGTCCCATTTCGCCAGGGACAGATCGGAGGTGGAGAAACCGCCGGTCGAGATCGCCGACATGGCATGGTTGATGGCATCGAACAGGCTCATGCCGGCCCACCAGAACGCCAGGCTGCCGAGCACGGTGATGCCCACGTACACCGCGACGATGTATTTGGCCACCATGTGCGAACGCGGCATGACCTTTTCCGAACGGTCCGACGATTCGGTCTGGAACAGGCGCATGCCGCCGATGCGCAGCAGCGGCAGGATCGCGACCGCCATGCCGATGAAGCCGATGCCGCCGAGCCAGTGCAGCATCGAGCGCCAGATGAGAATGCCCGGCGACACGCTGTCCAGGCCACTGAGCACTGTCGAGCCGGTGGCGGTGATGCCTGACATGCTTTCGAAGAAGGCGTCGGTGTAACTGATGTGCTGGGTCAGCAGCAGGGGCAGGGCGGCGAACACGCAGACCACGACCCAACTGCTGACGGTCAGCAGGTACATGTCGCGCGGGCGCAGGTGCACGTGTTCCGGTCGCCCCTGCAGCACCATGGCCAGGCCGGCGATGAAGGTGATCAGGCTCGACCACAGGAACGAGGGCAGATCGGCCGTGCGTTCGAAGATCATCAGCGTGGCCATGGGCACGACCATGCTCACGGCCAGGGTGATCAGGAAGATGCCGATGATGAACGCGATGATCCTTAAGGTCGGCAACGCCATGTGATCTGACTCGAAACGGGAAAGGGCGACATTTTAAGCGGCGAGCCTCAAGCTGCAAGCGGCAAGTGAAGCGAGCCGGCGTTGGCTGACCGCTTGCAGCTTGAAGCTTGCGGCTGAGCACCTGAGAATGGCGGCACTTTCAATTTGCCAGGAGGGTAGCCCGTGGAGGCTCTCGACGCTTTGCTCAACCGTGTTTCCGTGCCGCGCCTGACCGATCCCGCGCCCAATGCGGCCCAGCGTGAAGGGTTGTTTCAGGCGGCGCTGCGTGCACCGGATCACGGACAGCTGCGACCGTGGCGATTCCTGACCATCGAGGGGGCGGCGCGCGAAGCGTTGGGCGAGCTGTTCGCCGAGGCAATTCAGGCCCAAGGCGATGCCAGCCAGGCCGCGCTGGACAAGGCCCGGGCCATGCCGCTGCGTGCGCCGTTGCTGGTGGTGGTGATCGCACGTTTGCAGGCGCATCCCAAGGTACCGGCGTCCGAACAGCGCCTGGCGGCCGGTTGCGCGGCCCACGGCATCCTGATCGCCGCCCATGCCCAAGGCATCGGTGCGGTGTGGCGCACCGGCGACATGGCCTTCGACAGCCATGTGCACAAGGGGCTGGGGCTGGCCGACAATGAAGAGCTGATCGGCTATCTGTACCTGGGCACCCCGACTAGCGAGCCGCGCACACCGCCGGTACTGGACACCGCCGACTTCGTCACCGCCTGGGGCGAGTGACCAAGGCCTGATGTCGTGCGCCCTTAAACGGGCGCCTGAGTCACCGGCAGCGCCAGCCGGGCCTCGAACCCGCCTTGTGGGTGGTTCTCCAGCACCAGCGTTCCGCCATGGCGCTCGGCGGCGCGGCGGGCGATTGCCAAGCCCAGCCCATGCCCCGCCGCCTGCTGCCCCGGCGCGCGGAAGAACGGCTCGCCCAGGTGCAGCAAGTGTTCCGGCGCGACCCCAGGGCCATGGTCGCGCACGCTCAGCAGCACCTGCTCGTGCTCGCGGCGGGCATGGATTTCGATGGGCTGGCCCGCCGGGTTGAACCGCAGGGCATTGCGTACCAGGTTGTCCAGCGCCCGTTCGAGCAAGGTCGGCCAGCCCTGCAAGGTCAAGCCGGGTTCTGCTTCCAGGCGCACCTCCTGCTCCGCTTCGCTGAGTTGAGCGTCCCGGCGCACACTGCCCAGCAGTGCGTTGACGTCCACCGGCTCCGGGTGCGCCTGCTCGGCATCGACCCGGGCCAGCACCAGAATCTCGCTGATCAGGTCTTCCAGGCGATCGCACTCGCGGGTCAGTCGCGGCCAGAGCGCCTGGCGCTGCTCGGGCTCGGCCCGCTCGGCCAGGGCCAGGGCGATGCGCAGGCGTGCCAGCGGCGAGCGCAGCTCATGGGACACGTCGCGCAGCAATTGGCGCTGGCTGGAAATCAGGCTTTGCAGGCGCGCGCCCATCTTGTTGAAGTCGTTGGCCAGTACGCCGAACTCGTCGCGTCTGACCGACAACTGCGCCAGGCTGTTCTGCTGATAAGTGGTTTGCCCCAGGTCGTGCACCGCGCCGCGCAGACGGCTCAGCGGACGGGTGATGGACAGGGTGACCAGCAAACTGAACAACGTCAGCACCACCAGCGCGATGCCCAGGGCGCTCAGCGGCCAGATCAGGCTCTCGCGGTGCCAAGCCATCAGTTCCGGATGAGGAATGCGGTAGATCAGCAGGTAGGTCTGGCCGGTGGTGGGACTGGTGTACTCCTCGGTGAGGCGACGCCAGGGCAGGCGCTCGTCATTGTGCTGACGGCGCTCGAAGTCTTCGGCGCGCCGCGGGAAGGTACCGGGCACCACGGCATCGCCACTGTCGTCGAGCACCTGGACGTCGATCTTGTAGCGCTGTTTACGCCGTTCCAGGAAACGTTGCGAGGCTTGCAGGCCTTCCTGCTCGTAGTGCTGGACCCAGCGGCTGGCGAGGGTGTTGAGGCCCGGGTGACGACTGAGGATCCAGGCATCCTGATTGAGCATGTGGCCAAGCAGGATCGACAGGCCGGCGACCAGGGCGATGGCCAGCCAGAAGCTGGCCAGGATGCGCCAGAACAGTGAGCGCAAGACGAGTACCTCCCAGGCATGAAAAGGCCCGGCCCGCTGGAGTGCGGGCCGGGCGTCGAACGTGCAGCTTACTGGGCCTTGGCGGCTTTTTCAGCTTTCCAGGCCTGGAACTGCTCCCACTCGGCCTTGTCGGCCGCGCGTTTGCTTTGCAGTTCGTCGAATTGCTTCTGCTGGTCGGGCTTGAGCAGGGCGCGGATCTGGGTCTGGGTCTTGTCGTGACCGGCCTTGATCTCGTCCTTCATGGCCTTCTGTTCAGGGGCCGGCAGCTTGTCCAGGTAGCGCTCGGTGATCTCGCGGCGCTGTTTCATCTGCTCGCCCATCAGCCGGCCGATCTGCTGGCGCTGCTCCGGGGTCAGGTCGAGCTGGGCGAAAGCCGCAGGGCCACGGTGATGAGGGCCTTCGCCGTGCGGGCCGGGTTCAGGCATGGCCATGGCGACGGTCGGCAGGGCGGCAGCGAACATCAGTGCGGTCAGGGTCTTGCGCATGGGTGTTTCTCCTTTTTCAGGCCGGTGGTTACCGGATGAGCCCAGTCTAGGGTGCGCAAGGTCAAGCGCGGTCAGGTCAGGGTAAAGGCTCGGTAAAGACCGCCCTCGACGTCGATCGCGGCTGGCGCCCGGATCGAACCGGTTTGGGCTGTGTTCAGCGACGCACCTGCTTGAGGGTTTCGGCGATCAGGAACGCCAGCTCCAGCGACTGGTCGGCATTGAGCCGCGGGTCGCAGTGGGTGTGGTAGCGGTCCGACAAGCCGTCTTCGGTGATCGGGCGCGCGCCGCCGATGCACTCGGTGACGTTCTGCCCCGTCATCTCGATATGGATGCCGCCGGCGTGGCTGCCTTCGGCCTGGTGCACCTGGAAGAACTGCCGCACTTCGTCGAGTATCTGCGCGAAGTCGCGCGTCTTGTAGCCGCTGCTGGCCTTGATGGTATTGCCGTGCATCGGGTCGGAGCTCCACAGCACCTGGCGCCCCTCGCGCTCGACATGACGAATGAGCGGTGGCAGGTGGTCGCCGACTTTGTTCGCGCCCATGCGCACGATCAGGTTCAAACGACCGGGGTCGTTGTCCGGGTTGAGCACGTCGATCAGGCGGATCAGTTCTTCAGGGTTCATGCTGGGGCCGACTTTGACCCCGATCGGGTTGTGCACCCCGCGCAGGAACTCGACGTGAGCGCCGTCGAGCTGGCGGGTGCGGTCGCCGATCCACAGCATATGCGCCGAGCAGTCGTAGGCGTCGCCGGTCAGGCTGTCACGGCGCACGAACGCTTCTTCGTAATTGAGCAGCAGCGCCTCATGGGCGGTGAAGAAGCTGGTTTCGCGCAGTTGCGGCGCGCTGTCCAAGCCGCAGGCGCGCATGAAGGCCAGGGTCTCGTCGATGCGGTCGGCGAGTTGATGATACTTCTCGGCCAGCGCCGAGTTGGCGATGAAGTCCAGGTTCCACTTGTGCACTTGGTGCAGGTCGGCGAAACCGCCCTGGGCGAAGGCGCGCAGCAGGTTGAGGCTGGCTGTGGACTGATGGTAGGCCTGTAGCAGGCGCTCGGGGTCGGGAATGCGACTGGCCGAGTCGAAGCCGATGCCGTTGACGATGTCGCCGCGATAGGCGGGCAGGGTGACCTGGCCCAGGGTTTCGTCGTTGGCCGAGCGCGGTTTGGCGAACTGCCCGGCCATGCGCCCGACCTTCACCACCGGACAGCCGGCGGCGAAGGTCATGACGATCGCCATCTGCAGCAGCACCTTGAAGGTGTCGCGGATCTTCGCGGCGGAGAATTCGGCGAAGCTCTCGGCGCAGTCGCCGCCTTGCAGCAGAAACGCGCGGCCCTGGGTGACCTCGGCGAACTGGCGACGCAGTTCGCGGGCTTCGCCGGCGAACACCAGCGGCGGATAGCTGGCCAGGGTCTGCTCGACCTTGTGCAGGTGTGCGGCATCGGGGTAGATCGGCTGCTGCTGGATCGGCAGGGCGCGCCAGCTGTCGGGGGTCCAGGGTCGGTTCATCATCGGCTCGGTCAGGTCGGTTCGGGCATGCTGGCCATGGTAACAGTTGCCCGCCGGCTTGTTGCACTGCAGGCATTGGCGGACAATGCCGGTTTTGCGCGGGCAGGTGGCGGCGATGGCGATGGATCGGGAAGAGCGGCGGCTGGCCCGGGTTGAGGATGCCTACGGGGTCATCAGCGTTTACGAGGTCGAAGACTACCGTTTCCTCGAGTTCGGTGACGCCATCGAGCAAAGCTGCACCTTCACCGCCGATCCGAGTTGGTTGGAGTACGACTACACCCGGGCGATGCTGGTCGGCGCGCTGTGCCACCCACACCCGGAAAGCGCGCTGTTTCTCGGGCTGGGCGCCGGCACCCTGACCCAGGCCTGTCTGAAATTCCTGCCGCTGGAAGACGTCGAAGCCATCGAACTGCGCGCGGATGTGCCGCGTCTGGCCATGGAGTACCTGGGCCTGGACGATGATCCGCGCCTGTACGTGCGCATCGGCGATGCACTTGAACTGCTGCCTACGGCGGAAAAGGCCGACCTGATCTTCGTCGACCTGTATACCGACTACGGGCCGGGCGTTGGCCACCTGGCGTGGGGCTTTCTGGAAAAATGCCAGCAGCAGCTCAATCCGGGGGGCTGGCTGGTGATCAACCAATGGGCCGCCGATGACGGTCGGCCATTGGGGGCGGCGCTGTTGCGCGGCTTGTATCACCGCCATTACTGGGAACTGCCGGTCAAGGAGGGCAACGTGATCCTGCTGGTACCTGCGGACCTCGAGCAGAGCCTGGATCAGGACGCGGTGGGTGACCGGGCGGCAGCGCTGGCGACGCGTCTGGGCTATTCGCTGGAGTATCTGATCAAGGCGATCAGGCCCGCCAGTTGAGCGAAACGGAAACGTTTCAGTCGGCGACGCCCGTGTCGTACCCACTGCGGGTTCCCGTAGAAATTTTTCTCACGGTGCTACGCGAATTCGTATATAGTACGCGCCGGTCTTTTAGCGGACCTCAAAATCAGGCGGTGCAAATCCTCCGAGTCCAGCTTCGGCTGCACGTCCGCTAGGCGGACCTTCCCACGTAATTCTTTTTCAATCGTTTTCGCAAATCCCCGCCGCCAAAGCTGCCTGGGTGACCTTCGGGTCTTTCAAGGCATGTGCAGCTTTGGAGCATGGGTCTTTGCGGATGCACATAGAGGCAGACCCATGACCCAGGAAACCGGCGGATTCGCCGCTCTCGATCTTCATCCGAACATCGTTGCTGCCGTATTGGCCACAGGCTATGAAGAGCCATCGGCCATCCAGCAACAGTCGATCCCGATCATCCTCGCCGGTCACGACATGATCGGCCAGGCGCAGACTGGCACCGGCAAGACCGCTGCCTTCGCCCTGCCGATCCTCAACAAGATCGACGTGAGCAAGCGCGAACCGCAAGCCCTGATCCTGGCGCCAACCCGTGAGTTGGCGCTGCAAGTAGCTACCGCTTTCGAAACCTACGCCAAGCAGATGCCGGGCGTGAATGTCGTGGCCGTGTACGGTGGTGCCCCGATGGGTCCACAGTTGCGCGCCATCCGCAATGGCGCCCAGATCGTGGTCGCCACCCCAGGCCGTCTCTGCGATCACCTGCGCCGTGACGAGAAAGTGCTTTCCACCGTTCAGTACCTGGTACTCGACGAAGCCGACGAGATGCTCAAGCTGGGCTTCATGGACGACCTCGAAGTGATCTTCGACGCGATCCCAGCGACCCGTCAGACCGTGCTGTTCTCCGCGACCCTGCCGTCGTCGATCCGCTCGATCGCCGAGCGTCATCTGCGCGAGCCCAAGCACGTCAAGATCCAGAGCAAGACCCAGACCGTCACCGCCATCGACCAGGCGCACCTGATGGTCCATGCCGACCAGAAGATCCCGGCCGTACTGCGTCTGCTGGAAGTCGAGGAATTCGACGCGCTGATCGCCTTCGTGCGTACCAAGCAGGCCACCCTGGATCTGGCTGCTGCGCTGGAAGCCAAGGGTTACAAGGCCGCTGCGCTGAACGGCGACATCGCCCAGAACCAGCGCGAGCGCGTCATCGACTCGCTCAAGGACGGTCGTCTGGACATCGTCGTCGCGACCGACGTCGCTGCCCGTGGTCTGGACGTCCCGCGCATCACCCACGTGTTCAACGTGGACATGCCGTACGATCCTGAATCCTACGTGCACCGTATCGGTCGTACTGGCCGTGCCGGTCGTGAAGGTCGTGCCCTGCTGTTGGTGACCCCGCGTGAGCGTCGCATGCTGCAGGTGATCGAGCGCGTCACTGGGCAGAAGGTCGCCGAAGCCCGTCTGCCTGGCCCGCAAGCCGTGCTGGATGCGCGCATCAAGAAACTGACCGCCAGCCTGGCACCCTTGGTGGCCGAGGCCGAAGCGACCCACGGCGAGCTGTTCGATCGCTTGACTGCCGACTTGGGCTGCTCGGCCCGTGCGCTGTCCGCCGCCCTGCTGCGCAAGGCGACCAACGGTCAGTCGCTGGACCTGGCCGCCGTCGAGCGCGAGCAGCCGCTGGTGCCGACCCACACGCCGCGCGAGCGTAGCGGCGAGCGCAGTGACCGTGGCGAGCGCGCTGAGCGCGGCGACCGCGAGCGTCGTGCACCGATGCCACTGGCTGAAGGCCGCGTGCGTTGCCGGACTGCCCTGGGTGCACGTGACGGCATCGCCGCCAAGAACCTGTTGGGTGCGATCCTCAACGAAGGCGGTCTGGCCCGCGACGCCATCGGCCGCATCCAGGTACGCGACAGCTTCAGTCTGGTCGAGCTGCCTGAGGAGGGTCTGGAGCGTCTGCTGACCAAGCTCAAGGACACCCGCGTAGCCGGCAAGCAGCTCAAGCTGCGTCGCTATCGCGAGGACTGAGTCCCGCGGTCATGAAAAATCCCCAGCTCAGGCTGGGGATTTTTTTTTGTCCGTGCGATCAAGCGCAAGGTGGTCTCAGTCGAACCGATAGATGTCCATGCCCAGCGCACCCAGCGTGAATCCCTGATGCACGATGCCAAAATGCTGGCCTGCGCCCATGGCGAAGAACAGCGGCAACAAGTGCTCGTCGCTGGGGTGGTTGCGCACCGCAAAGGGGGCCTGCTGGCGATAGTCCTGCAGAGCCGCGGTGTCACCGTCGACCAGTCGCTGGACGATCCAATCGCGGAAACTGCGCGCCCAGGGTTCGATGACCTCCGGGCCAGCCTGCCAATCCAGTTCGCCCAGGTTGTGGGTGATACTGCCCGACCCCACCAGCAGAACGCCCTGGTCGCGCAAGCCGGCCAACGCCCGGCCAATCTGCACATGCAACGCCGGAGGGCGATGGCTGGGCAGCGAAAGCTGGAGCAGCGGAATGTCGGCTTCTGGGTACATCAAGGACAGCGGTACCCAGGCGCCATGGTCGAACGGCCGGTGGGCGTCGAGGTGCGCAATCAAGCCGGCCTGACCGAGCTGTTCGACGATCTGCCTGGCCAGGTCCGGCGCGCCGGGCGCCGGGTACTGCACCGCGTACAGCGCCGCTGGAAAGCCGCGAAAGTCGTGCCAGGTTTCGGGACGAGCGGCGCTGGTAAGCATCAGCTCACGGCTTTCCCAGTGCGCCGATACCACCACGATCGCTTTCGGCCGCGGCAGGCCGGCAGCCAATCCGGCAAGCGCAGGACCGCTGGCACCCGGCTCAAGGGCAAGCATGGGGGAGCCGTGGGAAATGAACAGGCTGGGCAACATGGCGGTGTCCTGGGGCGTTAAGATGCTGCCATCTTCGATCAGGCAAAGATCGATATCCAATATAAGATTTGCGGTAAATCAATCGAAAAAACTGGAGAAGTCATGGAGCCGGCGTTTTGGCACAAGCGGTGGGCGGATAACCAGATCGGTTTTCATCAGCCTCAGGTGAATACCTATCTGCAAGGCCATTGGCCGACGTTGGCGCCAGGCAGTCGGGTATTCGTACCTTTGTGCGGCAAAAGTCTGGATATGGTCTGGTTGGCGGGGCAGGGCTATCGGGTGCTCGGCGTGGAGCTGTCGCGGCGTGCAGTCGAAGACTTCTTCGTCGAGCAGGGGCTGGCCGCCGAAGTCGAGCGGCAGGGAGCGTTCGAAGTATGGCGCAGTGCAGACTTCGAGTTGTGGTGTGGGGACTTCTTCGCACTGCGTGCGTCGGACCTGGCAGACTGCACGGCGGTGTACGACCGAGCCGCGCTGATCGCGTTCCCCCCGAGCATGCGTGAGCGCTATCTGGACCACCTGTCCCGCTGTTTGCCAGATCGCTGCGAAGGCCTGTTGGTGACGCTGGAGTACGATCAATCGCTCATAGAGGGGCCGCCGTTTTCAGTGCCACAAGCGCAGGTGAGGCAAGGGCTCGGCGGATGGCAGGTGACGGAGTTGCAGGCGCCTCAGGTCATCGCTAGCAGCCCCAAATTTCAGGCGGCGGGTGTCACTAGCCTGCTGGAGAGGGTCTACGCTGTGCGGCGCTGAGCGTGCACTTCATTGAAAAATGAAACATGAAAAGGGCGACTGAAGTCGCCCTTTTTTGCACTGCCGATTGACTCAGCCGCGGCGACGCAGCGCGTCGATACGGTCCTCCAGCGGCGGGTGGCTCATCAGCAGGCCCGCCAGGCCTTGCTTCAGGCCGCCGTTGATGCCGAAAGCCTTCAGCGTATCGGGCATATGCACCGGCATGCCCTGCTCCGAGCGCAGGCGTTGCAGTGCCGCGATCATCGCCCCGCTGCCTGCCAGTTGCGCACCGGCTTCGTCCGCGCGGTATTCGCGACGGCGCGAGAACCACATGACGATGATGCTGGCCAGGATGCCCAGGATCAGTTCGGCGACGATGGTGGCAACATAGTAGGCAATGCCTTGGCCTTCCTCGTTCTTGAACACCACTTTGTCGACGAAGTTGCCGATGATTCGCGCAAAGAACATCACGAAGGTGTTCACCACGCCCTGCACCAGCGCCAGGGTGACCATGTCGCCATTGGCCACGTGACCAATCTCGTGGGCCAGCACCGCACGCACCTCGTCACGCGAGAAACGCTCGAGCAGACCTTGGGATACCGCGACCAAGGCATCGTTGCGGTTCCAGCCAGTGGCGAAGGCGTTGGCCTCATAGGCGGGGAACACGCCCACCTCGGGCATCTTGATGCCCGCCTCGCGGGACAACTCCTCGACCGTCTGCAGCAGCCACTGTTCGTGATGGGTGCGCGGCTGGGTAATGATCTGCGTACCCGTGGTCATCTTCGCCATCCACTTGGAGATGAACAGCGAGACCAGCGAGCCGGCGAAACCGAACACGGCGCAGAAGACCAGCAGACGGCTCAGGTCGAGGTCGACGCCGTTGGCGGCCATGAACCCGTTGAAGCCGAACAGGCTGAGGGTAATGCTTGCAACCAGCACCACCGCAAGGTTGGTGGCCACAAACAACAGAATGCGCATCATGGTTGTTACGTTCTCCTGACGGATGAAAATGTCGCTCTACTGCGGGGTATATAAGGGGACGGCCTGGGCGATTCAACCGGCCGACTATTTCAAACTGTGTACCCGGCAGTATGCCAGAGGCGCAAAGGCGCGCCGGTGGATAGACCGTTGCAGGATGTAAGAATTCATCCGTGGGGGAGGGCGTCTATTCCTGCGGGCACCTTGGATCAAGGTGCCGCAGGCGTCAGAAAGCTTACTGCGAATAGGTGCGCAGGAAGTTGCCGATACGGCCGATGGCCTGTTCGAGGTCATCCACCCGTGGCAGGGTGACGACGCGGAAGTGGTCCGGCCATGGCCAGTTGAACGCAGTGCCCTGCACGATCAGCAGTTTTTCCGACAGCAGCAGATCAAGTACGAACTTCTCGTCGTTATGGATCGGGCACACCTTCGGGTCGATTTTCGGGAAGGCATACAGCGCGCCCATGGGCTTGACGCAGCTCACGCCGGGAATGTCGTTGAGCAGTTCGTAGGTACGGTTGCGCTGTTCGAGCAAGCGGCCCGGCGGCAGTACCAGGTCATTGATGCTCTGGTACCCGCCCAGGGCGGTCTGGATCGCGTGCTGGGCCGGCACGTTGGCGCACAAGCGCATGTTGGCCAGCATGTCGATGCCTTCGATGTAGCTGCGTGCGTTGTGCTTGGGTCCGGAAATGATCAGCCAACCGGAGCGGAAGCCGGCGACGCGGTACGACTTGGACAGGCCGTTAAAGGTCAGGCACAGCAGGTCGGGCGCGAGCGAAGCGGTACTGATGTGCACGGCCTCGTCATAGAGAATCTTGTCGTAGATTTCGTCGGAGAACACCACCAGGTTGTGCTGGCGAGCCAGTTCCAACATGCCCAGCAGCAATTCCTTCGAGTACACCGCACCCGTCGGGTTGTTGGGGTTGATGATTACCAGCGCCTTGGTATTGGGGGTGATCTTGGCCTTGATGTCGTCCAGGTCGGGGAACCAGTCGGCCTGCTCGTCGCACAGGTAATGCACTGGCTTGCCGCCGGCCAGGCTGACGGCCGCCGTCCACAGCGGGTAGTCAGGCGCGGGGATCAGCACTTCATCATGGTTGTTGAGCAACGCCTGCATCGACATCACGATCAGTTCCGAGACGCCGTTGCCCAGGTAGATATCCTCGATGCCGACACCGTCGATCTGCTTTTGCTGGCAATACTGCATGACCGCTTTACGGGCGCTGAACAGACCTTTGGAGTCGCTATAGCCCTGGGCCGTCGGCAGGTTGCGGATCACATCCTGGAGAATTTCGTCCGGCGCCTCGAAACCAAAAGGTGCCGGGTTGCCGATGTTCAGCTTGAGGATGCGTTGGCCTTCCTCTTCCAGGCGTTTGGCGTGCTTGAGCACCGGGCCGCGAATGTCGTAGCAGACATTGGCGAGCTTGTTCGATTTGCTGAACTGCATGATGTGATCCCGAATGGATAAGTCGCGGGGCGCGGGCGTCTAAAGATTTGAAAAGGACGCGGCGCGGGTGCCAGACTGACCGTCTGCACACAAGCCGACTAATATACGTGCCACCCGCGCCAGGGAAAAGACGGCGCAGGGTGAAATTCAGCCTGCCGAGGTCCAGCCATGCAAAAGATCGACAAAACCCTGGAAGAATGGCGCGAAATGCTCGATCCCGCGCAATACCAAGTGTGCCGCCTGAAAGGCACCGAGCGGCCCTTCACCGGTAAGTACAACAGCGAAAAGCGCGCGGGCACCTACTCGTGCATTTGCTGCGGTCTGCCGCTGTTCGATTCGCAGACCAAGTTCGACTCCGGCTGCGGCTGGCCGAGTTTCTACGCCCCGATCGAAGACAGCGCGATGATCGAGATTCGCGACACCTCCCACGGCATGATTCGCACCGAGGTGACCTGCGCTCAGTGCGATGCGCACCTGGGCCATGTGTTCCCGGACGGTCCGCCGCCGACCGGGCTGCGTTACTGCATCAACTCGGTGTGCCTGGATTTCCAACCGCGAGACTGAACGGAGAGCCCCCATGACCGATGCGCTGCTGGACATTCCCTGCCTCACCCTCGGCGGTGAGCAGAAAACCTTGGGCGACTTTGCCGGTAAAGCGCTGCTGGTGGTCAACACCGCCAGTCAGTGCGGCTTTACCCCGCAGTACAAAGGGTTGGAGAAACTGTGGCAGGCCCACGCCGGTCGCGGCCTGGTGGTGCTGGGCTTTCCTTGCAACCAGTTCGGCAAGCAGGAGCCGGGGGATGCGCACGAGATCGCGCAGTTCTGCGAGTTGAATTTCGGTGTGAGCTTCCCGTTGTTTCGCAAGATCGAGGTCAACGGACCCGGTACCCATCCGCTGTTCGCCGAGCTCAAGCGCCGTGCCCCCGGCGTACTCGGCACCCAGAAGATCAAGTGGAACTTCACCAAGTTTCTGTTCGATCCCTCTACCGGCAACGTCACCCGCTACGCACCCACCACCAAGCCCCAGGCACTGGAGGCCGACATCGAGCGGCTGCTCAGCCGTTGAACGGTACCCAATGGTCGATGAGTGCCAGCAGTTCTTCGCGGCGGAACGGCTTGGCCAGGTAGTCGTCCATGCCCGCTGCGCGACAGCGCTCGCGCTCCTCGGGCATGGCGTTGGCGGTCAGGGCCACGATCGGCAACTGACTCCAGCGACCGTCCTGACGAATGCGTCTACTGGCTTCGTAACCGTCCATCACTGGCATGTTGCAGTCCATCAGCACCAGGTCGAAGCGGTCGTGTTCGAGCATTTGCAGCGCTTCTGCGCCGTGGGCGGCCACTTGCACTTGGCAGCCGAGTTTTCCCAGCATGCCGATGGCCACCAGTTGGTTCACCGGATTGTCTTCGACCAGCAGGATGTGCGCCCGCCGCTCGGCCAATAGCGCTGTACCTGCCGGCAGTGGGTTACCGTTTTCCCCTTGTAGCGTTCGGCGCAGCAGTTGATAGAGCGTATTGCGTGCCAGCGGGCGCGCGAGCTGATGCAAGGGCGCCAGGCGCAGGGCCTGCTCGGCGGCCAGGAAATTGCCATACGCGGTGATCAGCAGGATCGGTGCGTGTGTTCGCTTGCGCAGGTCAGGTAGTTGCTCGGCATCGTCGCAGATCAACAGGTCCAGGGCAGCATTGTCGAGCTCCTCGGTGTGCTCGCAGCGCCCGTAGTCCAAGCCCCAGTTCGGTAGCAGGCGATCGAGCAGTTCGGCCAGACCGCTGGCGGCATTGGTCAGGGCCACGATCCGTCCATGCAGCGCAGGCGGGGGGACCGCCTCCAGGTGGGCGGGCAAGGGCAGGTCGGCGCTGAAGCGGCTGCCGAATCCGGTCTGCGACTCAATGGTCAGGTGCCCGTGCATGGCCTTGCACAAGTTGCGGGTCAGGGTCAGACCCAGACCGGTGCCGCCGTATTGGCGGGTGATACCTGCACCGGCCTGGGTAAAGGGTTGGAAAATGCGCGCCTGGGCATCTTCGGGGATGCCGATGCCGGTGTCCGACACCTCCAGACGAATGCCGCCGACGATGCTCGAGAGGCGCACATCGACCCGCCCGAAGCGCGTGAACTTCAGCGCATTGGCCAATAGATTGCTGACGATCTGCCGCACGCGGGTTGGGTCGCCCAGCACACTCGCCGGAAAATCCGAGGCGATCAGGCAGGTCAGCTCG
Source organism: Pseudomonas boreofloridensis (assembly GCF_030580795.1). Classification (NCBI taxonomy): domain Bacteria; kingdom Pseudomonadati; phylum Pseudomonadota; class Gammaproteobacteria; order Pseudomonadales; family Pseudomonadaceae; genus Pseudomonas; species Pseudomonas boreofloridensis. The sequence goes on from NZ_JAUQOQ010000009.1 coordinate 28,329, forward strand.
ACGTTGGCCGCGGCATTCTGCGACAGCAGGCTGGCGGTGTCCTCGAGCAAGGTGCCGAGGTCGAATGGAATGCGTTCCAACTCCAGTTGCCCGGCATCGAACTTGGACAGGTCGAGAATATCGTTGAGCAGTTCCACCAGCACCTTGCCCGAATCGTGGGCGATCGACAGTTGCTGGCGTTGCTCGCCGCTCAAGCCGCTGTCCATCGCCAGGGAAAGCATGCCGAGCATGCCGTTGAGCGGTGTGCGGATCTCGTGGCTCATGTTGGCCAGAAAGGCCGCGCGTGCCTGGGCCATGTCCAGGGCGCGGCGACGGGCATCCTCCAGTTCCTGATTGGACTGACTCAAGCGGCTGTTGCTGGCCTTGAGTTCGTCGGTACGGGCCGAGACGATGTCTTCCAGTTCGTTCAGGTATTGAGTCAGGCGATTTTCGGCGTTGCGCCGCTGCTGAATCTCGGTGGCCATGCTGATGAATTGTTGGTTGGCGACCTTGACCAGTACGCCGATCTCATCGTGCTCGTGGCCGTTGGGGTAGTCCAGGCGCGCCTGTCCGGGTTGGCGCGGATCGCGGCTGCTCAGCGCGCTGATGACCGTGACCAGCGGCTTGGTCAACATGACGTAGAACAGCCCCAGCAGGATCACCGTCAGCACCAGGCTGCGGGCAAAACCATTGAGCAAGGTGATGCCGGCGCGCTCGAGGAAACGACTGCCGAAGGCGTAAGTGTCGACGTCCAGGTACAACGTGCCCAGGTAGTCCTTGGGCATGTGCGCCAGATACAGCGGGTCTTTGAACTGGCGCTGCTCGCCGAACAGAAAGTCGCTTAGCGGCCGGTAGCTGTTTTCCTGGCGCAGACGGCTGACATCGGCCAGCACGGTATCGTTGTTGTCGATCAGCCGAGCACGCACGATGGCGGGTGACTGCAGCAGACCCCGAGTCAGTTCCTGGGCCAGTTCGGCGTCGATGTTGTAGGCGATGCGTGATGCCGGGTCGTGGCTTATTTGCAGCAGCGCCTGCACTTCGCGGTTGATGGACGCGTCTTCGCTGGCATAATCGATGCCGATCTGGATGAGACTGAGCAATGTCCCCAGGATGAAGCCGACCAGGACTGTCAACCGGGCTTGCTTGTATGACAGGCGATTGGTGAACTTGATATCCATGCTTCCCGAGCCGGCTCTACGCCCTTTGCGCTGCGCAAGCATAGCCGATCAACCTCGGCTGCTGGCGGGTCTGTCTGTTCATTTCAGTTGATTCCCTGGTGTGCCGTCGTCGGGCATGCCTCACTGAAAATCGTAGGAGCCATCATGGACGCCCGCTTGACCGCATTTCTGGAGCGCGCCGAATCGGTGCTGGCGCGCCTTGAGCCGCTGCTTCCGGCCCAACGGCCGACTATAGACTGGAGCGAAACGCTGGCCGCACGTTGGCAGCGTGATGGCCGCAGCGGCTATTTGATGCCGTTGCAGGTGAGCCTGGATATGCGCCTGAGCGATCTGATCGGCGTCGATCAGCAGCGTGAGCAATTGGGTCGCAACACGCACCAGTTCATTCAGGGCATGCCTGCCAACCACGCGCTACTGTGGGGTTCGCGTGGCACCGGTAAATCGTCGCTGGTGCGGGCGTTACTGGCCGAGCACGCCGGTCAGGGGCTGCGCCTGATCGAGATCGAACGCGATCATCTGGCCGACCTGCCGCGGGTGGTCGAACAGTTGCAGGGTTTAGACCAGCGTTTCATCCTGTTTTGTGACGACCTGTCGTTCGAGGCGGGCGAGGGTGATTACCGGGTGCTCAAGAGCGTACTGGACGGCTCCCTCGAACAGGCGCCGGACAACGTGCTGCTGTATGCCACGTCTAACCGTCGACATTTGGTGCCGGAGAAGCAGAGCGATAACGAGAACTGGAAAATGGTCGATGGGGAACTTCATCCCAACGAAGCGGTGGAGGACAAGATTGCACTGTCCGACCGCTTCGGCCTGTGGTTGTCGTTCTATCCATTCACCCAAGAACATTTCCTCGATGTGGTCGAGCACTGGATCGGTCAGCTTGCCACGACCGCCGGGCTGACATGGCAGCGCAACGAAGCGCTCGACATCCTCGCCACGCGCTGGGCGACCGGCCGTGGCAACCGTAATGGCCGTTGTGCCTATCAGTTCGCCCGCTATTGGGTCGGACTGCAATTGCTGGAGCAGAATCAATGATCGACCTCAATGCCAGTGGCAAAGGCCTGGATGGCTACGAACTTCTGGCGGCGCAAGTCCAGGCGCTGTTCGCCGACGAGCGTGATTTCATCGCCAATGCCGCGCAGTTCTCGGCGTTTATCTATCACCAAGTGGCAGACCTTAACTGGGCAGGCTTCTACCTCAATCGCGACGAGCAACTGGTGCTCGGCCCGTTCCAAGGGCAGGTGGCCTGCGTGCGCATTCCATTCGGCAAGGGCGTGTGCGGCGCTGCGGCAGCGACCCGGCAGACCCAGCGGGTCGAGGACGTGCATGCATTCCCCGGCCACATCGCGTGCGATAGCGCGTCCAATAGCGAGCTGGTGATACCGCTGGTGAAAGAGGGCAGGTTGATCGGCGTGCTGGATCTGGACAGCCCGACCTTGGCGCGCTTCAGCGAGGCTGACCAGCGCGGGCTTGAGCACTTGGCCTCGATCTTCCTCAGCTTGAGCGACTGCTGAAAGACAGAAGGGCCGCAGCGCGGCCCTTCTTCAGGTGAATTCGCGGATCAATCGTAGATCACGCGCTTTTTCCAGGTTTCGTCTTCATCGGTCTTGAGGCCTTCGGTCAAGGCGTTCTGTTCGTCCTCGGTCGGCTCCATCTGGTCGAGTACCTGGGCATTGGCCCGCGCCAGTAGCTTCTCCAGGTAGATCAACTGTTCTTCGTACTGCTTGGGCTCAGGTTGCTTGCGCAGATACTGTACGCCGCGCTCGAACGCCAGTCGGGCTTGCCCGGGTTGGCCCTGCTGCAAAGCCTGTTGTCCCAGGTTATTGAAGAACTCGATGTGCAGCAGCACGAGGATGTGGCGGATTTCCTTGACCCAGTACTTGCCTTCATTGGACTGCAGGAAGTTCTCCTGGGTCGCCCGGACGATCTGGTTGTGCAGCGATTCAAGCAGAAACCGCACGTCCTTGGCCTTGACCTCGGTCTGGATCGGGCTAGGCGGATTGTTCACCGGCAGCTTGTCGCCCAAGGCGATCAAGGCTTCCAGTTCGCCGATTCGCGCCTTTATATCGCTATTTTGCTTGTCCAGCGCCAACTGCCGCTGATTGATGTTCAACTCCAGGCGCGTGAGCAGCAGCTTGAGCGCCGGGGTCATCAACTGGCCGGGAAAGGTCTCGGTGATCTCACCGCACCGGCGCAAACGATCGGTGAGCTCGATTTTCAAGCGCGTGCGTTCGAGCTTGGCGTTTTCCACGACATTGTTGAGGTAGCCGATCACGATCAGCAACGCGATACCCGCCACGATGAGCAGGGTGATCAGAAGTGGTGTCACCGTTAACGCCTCATGAAGAAGTTTTGCATCATTGAGTGTAGTGAGTCCGCGGTGGCGCGAACAGTGCAGCCTGGCGGGCAGCGCATTCAAGCGCCCATAGCGTTGTCGGCACGGGCGCGTAAAACTACAGTGCTGGCACTTTGCAGCGAGCTTGCCGGGCCGCCGCCAGAAAAGCAACGTCAATCCCCGGGCACCTGTGCGGGCACACTAGGGAATTACGGAAGTCATTGATTTAAATAAATTTCCACAAAGGGGTTGACGGCTTCCGAGTGCATCCCTAGAATGCGCGCCACTTGCAGCGTAAAGCTCTTCGCCAAGCGCCGCAGGCAGTGAAAAGATCTAGCGTGTCCCCTTCGTCTAGTGGCCTAGGACACCGCCCTTTCACGGCGGTAACAGGGGTTCGAGTCCCCTAGGGGACGCCATTGCGGGAATAGCTCAGTTGGTAGAGCACGACCTTGCCAAGGTCGGGGTCGCGAGTTCGAGTCTCGTTTCCCGCTCCAGTTTCACGACGCTGCCGTCTGGCAGGGTTGGAAAAGAAATCCAGGGTCAGCCGCGAGGCTTTACACCTGGTGCGCTGAAAAGCGTTGGGTATGTCCCCTTCGTCTAGTGGCCTAGGACACCGCCCTTTCACGGCGGTAACAGGGGTTCGAGTCCCCTAGGGGACGCCATTTGCGGGAATAGCTCAGTTGGTAGAGCACGACCTTGCCAAGGTCGGGGTCGCGAGTTCGAGTCTCGTTTCCCGCTCCAGTTAATTCTGTGGCGTTCATGACGGTACAGCGGTGTTGAAGGGCTCAGGTCACTTCAAGCCTCAAGTGGTTGGTTTACATTGCGGGAATAGCTCAGTTGGTAGAGCACGACCTTGCCAAGGTCGGGGTCGCGAGTTCGAGTCTCGTTTCCCGCTCCATATCTTGATCTTCAACGTTTTCAAATGTTGTTGAATCACAAAAAAGACGCTTCGGCGTCTTTTTTCGTTCCTGAGTTTTCCCGAGCCAGGTGTTCTCGACTGGCCCTTATCGTTGGTCACCCCATCAACGAGCCTTCAACACGCCTTGGACCAAGCCAACGGTCATGTTCTGATTCAAGAAAAGCGCCACGTCATTGCAGTGGCGCTTAGCAACTCAAGCAGTGGGTGACTCAGGCCTAGTGGCGCTCGCCCTGGTCCGGGGCGCTTAACAGTTGTTTCTCCAAATGCCAGTCAAACGGCTCGCCCTGCTGTTCGGCCTCATAACGCCGCTCTTCCAGGGTCTGATAAAGATCCAGTTCGTCATCCGGCATGTAGTGAAGGCAGTCGCCACCGAAGAACCAGAGCAGATCACGCGGCACCAAGTGTGCGATCTGCGGGTAGCGGGTGATGACTTGGCAGATGATGTCCTGGCCCAGGTACTGGCTTTCCAGTGGATCCTGCGGCAGTAGGCTCAACAGTTCGTCGAAGCGTTCCAGGAACAGCAGATGGCTTTCTTCCGGTACCTGCTCGGCTTCGCCCAGGGCCACCAGGATGGTGCGCAGATGTCGAAGCAGTTGCAGGTGATACTCCAGGTGGGAATTGGCCATGGGGCTGTCCTCGGGTATTGAAACGGGGGGCGGAGTATACGCAGGTTTTATTCGCGGGGGCAGGGTGGGCGATTGGCGTCGACCACCGACCGGCAGGGCGGTCGGCAATCGAGTCAGAGATTTACTTCAGCGAATCTTGCCTTCAGTGGGTAAGAGCTGCTCTTTGTCGAACGCATCCACATCGATCACGACACGGCGTGCAGCCTCCGCCGCTCGCAGCCGCTCGGCCTCGGCGGTCTGCAGCACACCTGATTGCACTGCCGCATCGATCAAGGACTGGCCGGGCGCAGGGTGCAACTTGCCTTCCTTGAGCGCTTGGTGAACAGCCTTTTGCAGCGGCTCGGTGTCGTCCAGTAGATCGCAAGCCTGTTGCAGCGCTGCTACCGGATCGCCATCCGCCTGAGGGCGGAAGCACCCTGCGAGCAGTTCTTCCAGAGCGGGGTCACCTTTGTGCCGGCCGATCAGTGCAGCCACTTCAGCGTCCAGTTCATCGCTGGGGCCGGTATGCCGCCGTCCGAAGGGGAACACCAGTACCCGTAGTGCGCCGCCGACGAAGCGATTGGGGAAATTGTCGAGCAATCGATCCAGGGCCGTTTCTGCCTGTCCCAGGCTCTCTTCCAGCGCCCAGCGCAGCAAAGGCTGCATGTAGTCGGGCGCGCCGAGATCATGGTAGCGCTTGAGTGCGGCGGACGAGAGGTACAGGTAACTCAGCACGTCGCCCAGTCGTGCACTGAGGCGCTCGCGACGCTTCAAGGCGCCGCCCAGGAGCATCATCGACAGGTCTGCCAGCAGCGCGAAGGCTGCTGCCTGCCGGTTCAGTGCACGGAAGTAGCCCTGGCTGAGTGCATCGCCCGGCACCTTGTCGAAGTGTCCAAGACCTAACCCCAATACAAAAGTACTCGCCGCATTGCGGGTGGCGAACATGATGTGCTTCATCAGCAAATCATCGAACTCTTTCAGTGCCTGATCGCGGTCCTCACGGCCTGCCAGGGCCATCTCCTTGAGGACGAACGGATGGCAACGGATCGCCCCTTGGCCGAAGATCATCAGGTTGCGCGAGAGGATGTTCGCCCCCTCGACCGTGATGAAAATCGGCGCGCCTTGCCAATTGCGGCCCAGGTAGTTGTTGGGGCCCATGATGATGCCTTTGCCGCCATGCACGTCCATGGCGTGCTGGATGCACGCTCGACCGCGCTCGGTGAGGTGATACTTGAGAATCGCCGACAGGACAGAGGGTTTTTCACCGAGGTCTACCGCCTTGGTGGTGAGCAGGCGCGCACTGTCCATCAGCCAGGCATTGCCGCCAATCTGCGCGAGCGATTCCTGGATACCCTCGAATGCGGCCAGCGGCACATTGAACTGCTCGCGAATGCGCGCGTATTGTCCGGTCACCAGGCTGGTGTACTTTGCGGCGCCGGTGCCGACGGCGGGCAGCGAGATGGAGCGACCCACGGACAGGCAGTTCATCAGCATCATCCAGCCCTTGCCGAGCATGTCCTGGCCACCGATGAGGAAGTCCAGTGGCACGAATACGTCCGTTCCGCTGTTTGGACCGTTCATGAAAGCTGCGCCCAGGGGCAGGTGGCGCTGGCCGATCTGTACACCGGGGGTGTCAGTGGGGATCAACGCCAGGCTGATGCCCAGTGACTCTTCCTCGCCGAGCAGATGGTCGGGGTCGTAAGCCTTGAACGCCAGGCCCAAGAGCGTGGCGACTGGGCCGAGGGTGATGTAGCGTTTCTCCCAATTCAAGCGCAAACCGATGACTTCTTCGCCGTTCCATTGGCCCTTGCAGACGATACCGGTGTCGGGCATCGCACCGGCATCTGACCCGGCCAGCGGTCCCGTGAGGGCGAAACAAGGGATCTCATCGCCCCGCGCCAGGCGCGGCAGATAATGGTTGCGTTGCTCATCGGTGCCGTAATGCAGGAGCAATTCGGCGGGGCCGAGCGAGTTGGGTACCATCACCGTTGAGGCCAGGTCGCCGCTGCGGGTAGCCAGTTTCATCGCCACCTGCGAGTGAGCGTAGGCCGAAAAGCCTTTGCCGCCGTATTCCTTGGGAATGATCAGGGCGAAGAAGCCGTGCGTTTTGATGTGTTCCCAGGCAGCCGGTGGAAGATCCAGGTCCTGGCCGATCTGCCAGTCGCTGACCAGTGCACACAGTTCCTCGGTCGGCCCGTCAATGAAGGCCTGTTCCTCGGCGGTGAGTTGGGGAGCAGGGTAGTCGAGGAGGGTATTCCAGTCGGGCTGGCCGCTGAACAGCTGGCCGTCCCACCAGACGGTGCCTGCGTCGATCGCTTCGCGTTCAGTCTGCGACATGGGCGGCAACGTGCGCTGGAACCAGTTGAACACCGGGGCGGTGAACAACCGGCGCCGCCACTCGGGCAGCACCAGCAAGGCAACCTTGGCTGCCAGCACCAGCCAGATCAGCGTCAACAACCATCCTGGGGCATCGGCGAAGACGCCCATCAGCAGCACATAGACCGCGATGGCACCGATGATGTGCAGTGGCGCCAGACGCCGATGGGTGAGATACGCGGCGCCGATCACCAGCACCACCAACCACAACAGCAACATAGACCTTCCTCCTTGGAAGCTAGGGCTCGAGGTATCCCCGCAAGCATAGACGCGCTGCGCAGGAAGACTCGCTCTGAACAGTGACAGGGTATGGCTACAGGAGTTTCAGAAGAGCCCGCTACCGGTACAGAGGTCAGGCACAAGGAGTAGACTGGTCGGCTCTGCCTTCCTGAGGACGTGGTGATGATCAAGATATGGGGTCGCAAGAATTCCAGCAACGTGCGCAAGGTGTTGTGGGTCGCGCACGAACTGGGCCTGTCGTTCGATTCGATCGACGCTGGCGGCGCGTTTGGCATGGTCGACGAACCCTACTATCGCCAGCGTAACCCTAACGGCCTGGTGCCAATGCTCGAAGACGATGAACTGATACTGTGGGAGTCCAACGCCATCGTGCGTTATCTCTGTGCTGAATATGGCAGCAAGCAGGGTTGGTACTTGGATCAGCCGCGTCAACGCGCTCAGGCAGACAAATGGATGGATTGGACGACTTCATCCCTCGCTGCGCCATTCAGACCTCTGTTCTGGGGGTTGCTACGCACCCCCGAAGAGCAACGCGACTGGGTCGCCATCAACGCGGCGCACAAGCACTGCGCACAGTTGCTGTCCATTGCTGACCAGGCTCTGGCGACGCAACCCTATTTGACCGGTGAGCACATTGGTATGGGCGATGTTCCCTTGGGCAGTTTCGCCTACGCCTGGTTCGAGTTGCCCATCGAACGTCCAGAGATGCCTCACCTTGAGGCCTGGTACGAACGGTTGAAAGTGCGGCCGTCTTACCAGACAGCTGTTATGACGGCCTTGACCTGATCGAACACTCCAAGTGCTTCGATAGTCACTATCGATACGTATGACTGTACTTGTGCGGTCAGGGCTTGCACCATGGCCGCACCCCCTACTGCGCTGGCGCTTCAAGTCGGCGTGTTCCGAACCCTTTTTTCGGTACGTGATCTGCTATGAGTTCTGCTCTGTCCATCCGACAGTTGACCAAGACCTACGGCAACGGCTTCCAGGCCCTCAAGGGCATCGATCTGGAAGTTGCCGAAGGCGACTTCTTCGCCTTGCTCGGCCCCAACGGTGCCGGAAAATCCACTACGATCGGCATTCTCTCGACGCTGGTTAACAAGACCAGCGGCACAGTGAATGTCTTCGGCCACGATCTGGACCGCCAGCCTGCCGCGCTCAAGCGCAGCATCGGTGTTGTGCCTCAGGAGTTCAACTTCAACCAGTTCGAGAAGACCTTCGACATTGTCGTGACCCAGGCCGGTTACTACGGCATCCCGCCGAAGCTGGCCAAGGAGCGGGCCGAGCAGTACCTCACTCAGTTGGGGCTGTGGGACAAGCGTGATGTGCAGTCGCGTTCGCTGTCCGGCGGCATGAAGCGCCGGCTGATGATCGCCCGTGCATTGATCCACGAGCCGCGCCTGTTGATCCTCGACGAGCCCACGGCGGGTGTGGATATCGAGTTGCGCCGCTCGATGTGGAGCTTCCTCACCGAACTGAACCAGAAAGGCATCACCATCATCCTCACCACGCATTATTTGGAAGAGGCTGAGCAGTTGTGCCGCAACATCGGCATCATCGACCACGGCACCATCGTCGAGAACACCAGCATGCGCCAGTTGCTGGGCAAGCTGCACGTCGAAACCTTCGTGCTCGACCTGCGTCAGGATCTGATCGCCGCTCCGGTCCTGCAAGGTTACCCATGCCGGCTGATCACGCCACACACGCTGGAAGTGCAGGTGGACAAGGACATTGGTATCACTGCGCTTTTCGGTCAGTTGGCGTTGCAGCGCATCGAAGTGCAAAGCTTGCGTAACAAGACCAATCGTCTCGAGGAGTTGTTCGTGTCCCTGGTTGAAAAAAACCTCTCGAAGGTGGCGGTATGAGCATCGAATTGCGGACCAATTGGGTCGCCCTCAACACCATCGTCTACCGTGAAGTACGTCGTTTCCTGCGCATCTGGCCGCAAACACTGCTGCCGCCAGCCATCACCATGGTCTTGTACTTCGTCATCTTCGGAAACCTGATCGGCCGGCAGATCGGCGACATGGGCGGCTTCACCTACATGGAGTACATCGTTCCGGGGCTGATCATGATGTCGGTGATCACCAACTCTTATGGCAACGTGGTGTCGAGCTTCTTCGGCAGTAAGTTTCAACGCTCCATCGAAGAGCTGATGGTCTCGCCGGTGTCGCCGCATACCATCCTGGTGGGCTATGTGCTGGGTGGCGTGTTGCGTGGTCTGGCAGTGGGCGTGATCGTGACGATCCTGTCGATGTTCTTCACCCATCTGCAGGTTCACCATCTGGGCGTGACGGTTGTGGTGGTGCTGTTCACCGCGACGATCTTTTCGCTGCTGGGCTTCGTCAACGCGGTTTTTGCACGGAATTTCGATGACATTTCGATCATCCCGACCTTTGTGCTGACACCGCTGACCTACCTGGGCGGGGTGTTCTATTCGATCAACCTGTTGCCGCCGTTCTGGCAGACCGTGTCGCTGGCCAACCCGGTGTTGCACATGGTCAACTCGTTCCGCTACGGCATTCTAGGGGTGTCGGATATCAGCATTGGCACCGCGATCACCTTCATGGTGGTGGCCACTGCACTGCTCTACGCACTGTGCATCCGACTCCTGGTCAGTGGGCGTGGCATGCGGGCGTGAGCTTCTGAGCTTGCGCCGACGCCACTGGCGACCGACCCACCAGCGCCAGTAGAACAGTGTGCTGAAGTAGGCGGCGATGCCCAGAAGTACGCCGCATACCACCGACCCCAGCAGGAAGGGCTGCCATACGGTGGAGAGCTGGTCGGTGATCCACTGAAAAGTCAGCTCGTCTGGCAGCGTGCGCGGTGGCACTTGCATCAGCCAGGCCCCGGTCATGTAAGTGACGAAGAACACCGGTGGCATGGTCAGCGGGTTGGTCAGCCACACCAAGCTCACGGCAATGGGCAGGTTGCCCCGTACGGGAATGGCCAAGGCTGCAGCCAGCAGCATTTGCATGGGAATGGGGATCAGCGCCGCGAACAGTCCGACACCCATGGCACGAGCCACCGAATGGCGGTTCAGGTGCCAGAGGTTGGGGTCATGAAGTAATCGGCCGAAGAAGCGTAAGGATTTGTGTTCCCTGATGCTGGTCGGATCCGGCATGTAGCGTTTGAATAATCGGCGCGGCATGTAGGCCCCCGGGGCTGGAGTAGGGCGAGTATGCCGCGATTTCACCGCAATCTCGTTCAGAGTTTGTGACAATTATTGAGTGAGCTCTGAGGGCATTGGCGCCTAGGCTGCAGGGGCGTTGATGCTTGCGGAGCTCTATTTCTATGCGCACAGGGATGTTTGCGCTGGTGCTCGGGTTGTTGAGCCTGGGTTTGTGGCCTGCCTTGCCATCGGTCGGGTGGCTTTTCCTTCTGTCGTTGTTGGCGCTGTTGTGCCTGCGCAGCCGCGCCTGGCCGCTGGGCTGGCTGTTGCTGGGCGTGTGTTGGGCCTGCTGGTCGGCGCAGCAGGCTCTGGACGATCGCCTGGCCAGCGGTCTGGATGGCCGCACCTTGTGGTTGGAGGGCAGGGTGGTGGGGCTTCCGGCGCACTCCGGCGGCACTGTGCGCTTCGACCTTGAGGATGCGCAGTCGCGGCGTGGTGCGCTGCCTCGGCACGTCCAGTTGAGTTGGTTCGGCGGCCCGACGATCAGGGCGGGTGAACGCTGGCGACTGGCGGTGACACTCAGGCAGCCGAGCGGTCTGCTCAACCCCCATGGTGCGGATCGCGAAGCGATGTTTCTGGCTCGTCGCATTGGTGCCACCGGAACAGTCAAGGCCGGCGAGAGACTGGAGCCGGTCCGAGGCGGATGGCGGGATCGCTTGCGTCAGCGGCTGCTGGCAGTGGATGCGCACGGACGTGAATCGGTGCTGGCGGCTTTGCTGCTGGGGGATGGCTCGGGCCTGACGCGCACGGACTGGCAAACCTTGCAGGCCACTGGCACCGTGCATTTGCTGGTTATTTCCGGACAACACATCGGTCTGCTGGCAGGGCTGATTTACGGCGTCATTGCCGGCTTGGCTCGTCTAGGCGTGTGGCCTGGGCGCTGGCCGTGGCTACCTTGGGCGTGTGGTCTGGCGATGGCTTCGGCGTTGGGCTACGGGGCGCTGGCTGGATTCCAAGTGCCCGTGCAGCGTGCCTGCCTGATGCTGGCTACGGTGCTGCTCTGGCGTCTGCGCTTTCGCCACTTGGGCGCCTTCTTTCCGCTATTGCTGGCGCTGACCGGTGTGCTGCTGCTCGAGCCACTGGCAAGCCTGCTGCCAGGTTTCTGGTTGTCCTTCACTGCCGTGGCCACCTTGATCTACTGTTTCAGTGGGCGTCTGGGCCGCTGGCGTCCTTGGCAAGCCTGGAGTCGCGCGCAATGGGTGATCGCGATCGGTTTGCTGCCTGCATTGCTGGCGCTGGGCCTGCCGATCAGCCTCAGCGCACCGTTGGTCAATCTGCTGGCCGTGCCCTGGATCAGCCTGGCTGTTTTACCTCTGGCGTTGCTCGGCACGGCCTTGTTACCGCTGACGGGTGTCGGCGAGAGTTTGTTATGGGCGGCCGGCGGGTTGATCGACATCATGTTCCGCACGCTCGGCCTGTTGGCCGAATGGCAACCGGCGTGGCTGCCTCGTCCCTTGCCGCTGTGGCGTTGGAGCCTGGTGTGTGCCGGTGCGCTGCTGCTGCTGTCACCGCGCGGCGCGCCGCTCAAGGGTCTGGGGGCGGTGATGCTCTTGGCGCTATGGACGCCCCGCGATCATATCCCGCATGGACAGGCAGAGATCTGGCAGTTGGACGTCGGCCAAGGCCTGGCGGTACTGCTGCGTACGCGGCATCACAGCCTGCTCTACGACGCCGGGCCAGCCACCCGTTTCAGCGATCTTGGGGAAAGCGTGGTACTGCCAACGTTGCGCAAGCTCGGTGTCGATCAGCTCAATGTGATGTTGATCAGTCATGCCCATGCCGACCACGCGGGCGGTGCTGCGGCGGTGTATCGAGGACTGCCGATCGCGCGCGTGCTGGCAGGCGAGCCGCTGGCGCTGCCAGCCTCGCTGCAGGCGCAAGCGTGCGCCAGCGGCGAGCGCTGGGAATGGGACGGCGTGCATTTCTCGCTGTGGCACTGGCCGCAGGGCAAGAGCAGCAACGACCGCTCCTGTGTATTGATGGTCGAGGCTCAGGGCGAGCGCTTACTGCTCGCTGGCGATATGGAGACGGCCGCCGAGCGCGTCTGGCTGAAAGAAAACGTATCGCCACGCATCGACTGGCTGCAGTCACCGCATCACGGCAGCCGCAGTTCCTCCACCGAGCCGTTCATGCGCGCAACGGCGCCACGTGGCGTATTGATTTCCCGAGGGCGACACAACATGTTCGGTCACCCTCATCCCCAAGTGATCGAACGCTATCGACGGCATGGTCTGACCGTGCATGATACGGCTCTGCATGGCGCGTTGCGCCTGTCGCTGGGTGCCCATGGCGACGTCGAGGGGCTTGGTCTGCAGAGGCGTTTCTGGCGCGGGCCACCGTCCTGAACCTGCCTTAACGGCACTGGCTCAATCAACCTGAGGAAGCCCTGACCTCCGGCAGATGAGCGTCTGGCGCGCCTATGGTAGAGTGGCGACCATTTTCAGGGGGAATGCTTACTGTGTGGGAACTGGTCAAGTCTGGCGGCTGGATGATGCTGCCGATCATTCTGAGCTCCGTCGCTGCCATGGCGATCGTGGTCGAGCGCCTGTGGACCCTGCGTGCCAGCCGCGTCGCGCCCTCCCATTTGCTGGGGCAGGTATGGATGTGGATCAAGGACAAGCAGTTGACCAGCGACAAGCTCAAGGCGCTGCGTGCCGATTCTCCACTGGGCGAGATTCTTGCGGCAGGTCTGGCCAACTCCCGCCATGGCCGAGAGATCATGAAGGAATGCATCGAAGAGGCCGCTTCCCGAGTCATCCATGAGCTCGAGCGCTATATCAGCACGCTCGGCACCATCGCCGCCATGGCGCCTCTGCTCGGTCTGCTTGGCACAGTGCTGGGCATGATCGACATCTTCAGCGCCTTCATGGGCTCGCAGATGACCGCCAATGCCGCCGTGCTCGCTGGGGGTATTTCCAAAGCCTTGGTGACCACCGCAGCCGGTCTGATGGTGGGCATCCCCGCGGTATTCTTCCATCGTTTCCTGTTGCGCCGCATCGATGAGCTGGTCGTTGGGATGGAGCAGGAAGCGATCAAACTGGTCGAAGTGCTGCAAGGCGACCGCGAGGTCGAGGTGGCCGGAGGCGATGCGTGAAGTTTCGGCGTAATCGACAGCGCGAAAACGTCGACATCAACCTGGCGTCGCTGATCGATGTGGTGTTCGTCCTGCTGCTGTTCTTCGTAGTCACCACTACCTTCACCCGCGAGACGCAATTGCGCGTGGAACTGCCCGAAGCTGCCAACGGCGCGCCGGCGGTTGCCGATGACGCCAAACTGGTTGAGGTGACCATCAGCGCCGATGGGGTGTATTCAGTGAACAACCATCTGCTGCCCAAGAGCGATCTGGGCACTTTGACCGAGGCGCTCGAGCGCGAATCCGGCGGGGACAACACCCTGCCACTGGCCATCAGCGCGGATGGCAAGACCCCGCACCAGGCCGTGATCACGGCGATGGACGCTGCCGGCAAGCTCGGCTTCAGCCATCTGCGCATGACCACCGTCGAGGCGGCCCAGGGGACACCCTGATGAGCATCGCCGATCGTTTGCTTGCCGCCTGGTACGAAGGGCATCCGGCGTTGGCGCTGCTGCGCCCGCTCGAAGCGCTGTACCGGTGTGTCGTCACCCGCAAGCGTGTGCGCTTTCTGCAAGGGCAAAGCCCCAGCTACCGTGCACCGGTGCCAGTGATCGTGGTCGGTAACATCACCGTCGGCGGTACCGGCAAGACGCCTATGATCCTGTGGCTGATCGAGCATTGTCGGCGCCAGGGGCTCAAGGTCGGTGTGGTCAGTCGAGGCTATGGCGCCACGCCGCCCAGCTTGCCGTGGCAGGTCACGCCCGATCAGCACGCCTCGCAGGCCGGAGACGAACCGCTGCTGATCGTGCAGCGCACAGGCGTGCCGCTGATGATCGACCCGGACCGTTCGCGCGCTGTGCAGGCGCTGCTGGCCTGCGAGCCATTGGACGTGGTGCTCTGCGATGATGGCATGCAGCACTACCGGCTGGCGCGTGACCTGGAACTGGTGCTGATCGATGCAGCACGCGGCTTGGGCAATGGTCGTTGCCTGCCGGCCGGCCCCTTGCGTGAGCCTGTTGAGCGTCTGGCGCAGGTCGATGCGGTGCTGCACAACGGTGCTTCGTCCGATCCCGAAGGTGGTTTCGCCTTCGCCTTGCGCCCCAGTGCCCTGGTCAATCTGCGCACTGGTGAGCGGCGCGCGCTCGATTACTTCCCTCCCGGGCAAGCTGTCCATGCCGTGGCCGGCATCGGTAATCCCCAACGTTTCTTCAATACGCTGCTGGGACTAGACTGGCAGCCCGTACCTCATCCGTTTGCCGATCATGCTCAGTTCAGCGCGCAGAACCTCAGGTTCACGCCCGCGTTGCCGTTGGTCATGACAGAAAAGGATGCGGTGAAATGTCGAGATTTCGCAAGTGACGACTGGTGGTATCTGGCTGTCGATGCCGAACCTTCTTGCGCGTTCGTCGCTTGGTTCGATCGGCAACTCGACCGCCTGTTGCCTTGACCCCTTTCATTCTTTCGGCCTCCGGCCTCTAGGACACCCTCATGGACACCAAACTGCTAGATATCCTGGCCTGCCCGATCACCAAGAGTCCGCTCAAGCTCAGTCCCGACAAGACCGAACTGATCAGCAAGGCTGCTGGCCTGGCCTATCCGATCCGCGAGGGCATCCCGGTGATGTTGGAAAGTGAAGCGCGCACTTTGACTGACGATGAGCGTCTGGACAAATGAGTGTGACGTTCACGGTCGTTATTCCCGCGCGACTGCACTCCACCCGTCTGCCTGGCAAGCCACTGCTGCCGATTGCCGGTAAACCGATGGTGCAGCATGTCTGGGAGCAGGCCTGCAAGAGCAGCGCCAGCCGTGTGGTGATTGCGACTGACGACACCAGTATCGTCCAGGCGTGCCAGGCGTTTGGCGCTGAAGTGCTGCTGACCCGCGCCGACCATGAGTCCGGTACCGACCGACTGGCCGAGGTCGCCGCCCATTTGGGATTGCCCGCAGAAGCCATTGTGGTCAATGTGCAGGGTGACGAGCCGTTGATTCCGCCTTCGATCATCGACCAGGTGGCGGTCAATCTGGCAGCTCATCCGGAAGCGGGCATCGCAACCCTCGCCGAGCCGATCGACGAGCCGCAGACCGTGTTCAATCCCAACGCTGTCAAGGTGGTCAGCGACAAGCACGGGCTGGCCCTGACATTCAGTCGGGCGCCACTGCCCTGGGCGCGCGAAGCGTTCGCCCGTGATCGTGAGCAATTGCCCCATGACGTGCCCTATCGCCGACACATCGGCATGTATGCCTATCGGGTGAGCTTCCTTCAGGATTTCGTCGGCTGGGGGCCTTGCTGGCTCGAGCAGACTGAATCGCTGGAGCAACTGCGTGCGCTTTGGCATGGGGTGCGTATCCACGTGGCCGATGCGCTGGAGGCCCCGGCCGTCGGTGTCGATACGGCCGAAGACCTTGAGCGCGTGCGGCGCTTGCTGGAGGTATGATGCGTATCTTGTTCGTCTGCCTGGGCAATATCTGCCGGTCGCCGACCGCTGAGGGCGTGCTGCGCCAGCAGTTGCAGGCTGCCGGGCTTGCTGACCGCGTGCAAGTGGCCTCGGCCGGCACCGGCGACTGGCACGTGGGTAACCCCCCCGACAGCCGCACCTGCGCAGCTGCCCGGGCGCGCGGCTATGATCTCAGTGCGCAGCGCGCCCAGCAGGTCAAGGCGTCCCATTTCAGCGAGTACGACCTGATCCTGGCCATGGACAACAGCAACCTGCGCGACTTGCAGGCCCTGCGTCCGAGCGGTACGAGTGGTGAGCTTGATCTCTTTCTGCGCCGCTACGGCGCCGCGCTGGATGAAGTGCCGGACCCCTATTACCGCGGCGCCGAGGGTTTCGAGCAGGTCCTCGACTTGATCGAGGCCGCGTGCCGTGAACTGGTGGTGGATATCAAGGGGCGGATATGACGATGCAGTGGCAGGAGCATGCGTCGCTCAAGCCGTTCAATACCTTTGGCATCGACGTCAAGGCGCGGTGGCTGGCACAGGCCCACAACGACGCGCAGGTGCGTTCGGCCTTGGAGAGTGCTATCCAGCGACAGATCCCGGTGCTGGTCATCGGCGGTGGCAGCAACATGCTGTTCACTCGCGACGTCGACGCCTTGGTACTGCACATGGCCAGCCGTGGTCGACGGATCTGTAGCGACGATGGCGAACGGGTCGTCGTCGAGGCCGAGGCCGGTGAGCCTTGGCATCCATTCGTCCAGTGGAGCTTGGCCCAAGGGCTATGCGGTCTGGAAAACCTGAGCCTGATTCCGGGTACGGTTGGCGCTGCTCCCATGCAGAACGTCGGCGCCTATGGGGTGGAGATCAAGGACGTCTTCGCGGGTTTGACGGCCCTGGATCGACAGACCGGCGAGTTGTGTGAGTTCACGCTCGAACACTGTGCGTTCGGCTATCGAGACAGTGTGTTCAAGCGTAACCCAGGCCGCTGGTTGATTCTGCGTGTTCGTTTTCTGCTCAGTCGCACGCTGAGCGCGCACCTGGATTACGGGCCGGTGCGCCAGCGGCTGCAGGAGCAGGGCATCGAAGCGGTGACGGCGCAGGCTATCAGCGATGCGATCAGCAGCATTCGCCGTGAGAAGCTGCCGGACCCTGCTGAGTTGGGCAATGCCGGCAGCTTTTTCAAAAATCCTGTCGTTTCAGTTGCCTTGGCTGAGCAGATTCGCACGCATTATCCGAATCTTGTGGCTTATCCACAGGCTGACGGTGGGGTGAAACTGGCGGCGGGCTGGTTGATCGAGCAAGCGGGATGGAAAGGCCATCGCGAAGGTGACGCAGGCGTGCACCGTTTGCAATCGCTGGTGCTGGTCAATCACGGTCTGGCCTCGGGCGCTCAGATGCAGGATCTGGCCCAGCGAATCCAGGCTGATATCCTCGAGCGCTTCGGTGTGGCGCTGGAAATGGAACCCAACGTCTACTAAGCCACGGCTACCTCTCGTGCTGGAACGTTGAATAAGAAAAGGCCCCGCCAGTTCGCACTGGCGGGGCCTTTTCATTCAGCAGGCTGAATCAACCGTGGTGAGGCTTGTGCTCATTCTCGGAGGTTTCCAGTGCGGGTGCAGCGGCGGCCGCAGCGGCTTCAGCCTCGCGTTTGCGGCGACGTACCTCACGCGGATCGTTCGGTGCACGACCGTTCGACAGCATGACAGTCGAGGCTGGCGCCACGGCTGGCTCTTCGACCACTGCCGTTTCGGCTACGGCAGGAGCGGGCTCTTCGGCAACTGCAGGCGCGGCAGGGGTAGCAGCGGAAGTCTCGACTTCGGGCTCGACCGCAACCGGTTCGACCGTTGCAGCCTCGACGGAGGACGCGGGCACTTCCTTGCTTTCGATGACCGGGGCCTTCTCAGCGGCGACCACTTCCACGGCCGGTGCTTCAAGGGCTGGCGTCTCAGCAGCCGTTTCCGGCTCGCTGGCAGCGATGTGTGCTACCGGTTCAGGGACGACCTCGACAACTGGCTCGACGCTCGGCTCAACCACTGCGACAGGCTCGCTGAGCGGCTGTTCAACGACTGGCGCAATAGTAACGTCCTCAGCCTTGACCTCAGCCGGTTGCGGCTGCACCTGAGTCTGCTCGACGGGTTGAGCTGCTTCGTGCTGCTCGGTCTCGGCGACAGCGGCAGTCGCGCGCTCGGCTTGCTCATTGGCCTGGGCTTCGGCATTGGCGCTGACCGCGCTGGTAGCCACAGCGGCAGTTACCGCCAGGCCTGCAGCCAGTTCGGCGCCCAGTTCTGTGGCCTTGTGCTGCTGAGCTGGCTGCTCTTCGCTGCCTTCTTCCTCGCTGCCTTCGATCAACTCGCCATTGGCGTTGCGCTGGCGCTCGCGGCGATTGCTGCGACGACGTTGACCGCGCGAACGACGACGTGGGCGCTCGCCATCGGTGCTTTCCTGATCGTCCTGCAGGTGCTCTTCGTCAGGCAGTTGCTCTTCGCTGGTCTCGGCGGCTTGTTCGGCAGTGCGTGGCTGACGCTCTTCGCGCGGCTGGCGTGGTTGGCGTTCCTCGCGCGGTGCGCGCTCTTCGCGAGCTGGGCGCTCCTCACGTGCGGCCTGCTCTTCGCGGGCCGGACGCTCTTCGCGCACAGCAGTGTGCTCTTCTCGCGGAGCACGCTCTTCACGGGTTACACGTTCTTCGCGAGGAGCACGTTCTTCGCGCGGTGTGCGTTCTTCGCGAGGGGCACGTTCTTCGCGAGGGGCGCGTTCTTCACGTGATGCGCGTTCTTCACGTGGCGCACGCTCTTCACGGGCCACACGCTCCTCACGAGGGGCGCGCTCTTCACGGGCCACCGCAGGGGTGGCATCCAGCGGCTCGCGCAGTTCGCGCACGCGCTCTTCGCGGTTGCCACGGCGATCTTCACGCGGTTGGCGCGACTGGCGCTCTTCGCGAGGGGCGCGTTCTTCACGAGGGGCACGCTCTTCGCGCGGCTGACGCTCTTCACGAGAGGTGCGCTCGCTGCGCTCTTCACGCGGCTTGCGTTCTTCGTCGCGACGGCCGTTACGATTGCGGCTCTGCTGACGACCGTTGCGGCGCTCTTCGTTGCGCGCGGTGCGCTCGGTGGCAGGTTTCTGCACAGTGGCGGCCGGTGCGACGACGGGCTCTTCCTTCCCGGCGAACAGGCTGACCAGCGACTTGACCAACCCCTTGAACAGGCTCGGCTCCGGGACGGCGACGGGTGCTGGAGCAGGCGTCGGCGTGCTTGGCTGCTCTTCGCTAACGGTCGGCGTCGGGGCGTTGGTGCGGGCCGGCGCAGTCTTCACGGCGGCTTCCTGGCGAACCAGTGTACGGGTGGCGGTGGGTTGCGGCGCTTCTTCGGTCTCGCTGGTGGCGATCTCGTAGCTGGATTGGTTGGTCAGCACGTCCGGGTTGTCGTCGCGCAGGCGCTGGACTTCGAAGTGAGGGGTTTCCAGATGATCGTTGGGCAGGATGATGATGCGCGCACGGGTGCGCAGTTCGATCTTGGTGATCGAGTTGCGCTTCTCGTTGAGCAGGAACGCGGCAACCGGAATCGGCACCTGGGCACGCACCTCGGCGGTACGGTCCTTCAGTGCTTCTTCCTCGATCAGGCGCAGGATGGCCAGCGACAGGGATTCGACGTCGCGGATGATGCCGGTGCCCGAGCAGCGGGGGCAGACGATGCCGCTGCTCTCGCCCAGCGATGGGCGCAGGCGCTGGCGAGACATCTCCAGCAGACCGAAGCGCGAGATGCGGCCGACCTGTACACGGGCGCGGTCGGCTTCCAGGCATTCGCGAACACGTTCTTCGACGGCGCGTTGATTCTTGGCTGGCGTCATGTCGATGAAGTCGATGACGATCAGGCCGCCGATGTCACGCAGACGCAGTTGGCGGGCGATTTCTTCGGCCGCTTCCAGGTTGGTCTGCAGGGCAGTTTCCTCGATGTCGCTGCCTTTGGTGGCGCGCGCCGAGTTGATGTCGATCGAGACCAGTGCTTCGGTCGGATCGATGACGATGGAACCGCCGGATGGCAGGTCAACCACACGTTGGAAGGCCGTTTCGATCTGGCTTTCGATCTGGAAGCGATTGAACAGCGGGACGCTGTCTTCGTACAGCTTGACCTTGCTGGCGTACTGCGGCATGACCTGGCGGATGAAGGTCAGTGCTTCTTCCTGGGCATCGATGCTATCGATCAGCACTTCACCGATGTCCTGGCGCAGGTAATCGCGGATGGCGCGGATGATGACGTTGCTTTCCTGGTAGATCAGGAAGGGCGCAGCGCGGTCAAGGGAAGCTTCCTTGATGGCGGTCCACAGTTGCAGCAGGTAATCGAGGTCCCACTGCATTTCTTCGCTGCTGCGGCCAAGGCCAGCGGTGCGCACGATCAGGCCCATGTCGCCCGGTACGGTCAGGCCGTTGAGGGCTTCGCGCAGTTCGTTGCGTTCTTCGCCTTCGATGCGACGAGAAATACCGCCAGCGCGTGGGTTGTTGGGCATCAGCACCAGGTAGCGGCCGGCGAGGCTGATGAAAGTGGTCAGGGCTGCACCCTTGTTGCCACGCTCTTCTTTTTCGACCTGGACGATGACTTCCTGGCCTTCGCTCAGGACTTCCTTGATGTTGACACGGCCTTCAGGGGCCTTCTTGAAGTACTCGCGGGAGATTTCCTTCAGCGGCAGGAAGCCGTGACGTTCGGAGCCGAAGTCGACGAAAGCGGCTTCGAGGCTGGGTTCGATGCGAGTGATCTTGCCCTTGTAGATGTTGGCCTTTTTCTGCTCGCGGGCACCGGACTCGATGTCCAGGTCGTAGAGGCGTTGGCCATCCACCAGTGCTACACGCAACTCTTCGGGTTGAGTCGCGTTAATCAGCATTCTTTTCATGTTGTACCGTCGGTTTCCGGGCTGCCGGAAACGGCGTTCGGCACACACGACGTCTCATGGTCGGTGCCAAGGTGCGCAAAGGGTGGCATGCCACCCCCGTGTCCAGCGACGTTCGGCACCAGCCGGTTGCCCAGCCTGCCGTTGTCGCGACGACGCGTCCTGTTTGCTGCGGTGCCTATCGCACTCAGTCAGGAGGAGGAATCAGCCGAGGGCCGTGGACGCCTCTGGGGCGTCTGCAAACACCGGTTCCGCTCGCCGGGCCAATACAGTGGGCCGGTGCCGGCCGTGCTTCACGGTCCGGGCTGTACATCTCCACCCTGCACGTATCCCTGATAATTCGGGTGCTGCCGCGCGCTGAATCCGCAACGGGTTGCATTTTTCGCCAGCGCCGTATCTGCGCTGACGCCATTCATGTCCAAGGCTGGTGTTTCCGAAGTGTTCGCCAGGCGCTGCACGGAAGCGACAAGGCGGGGCAGGGGCATGCGAAAAAGAACAGGAGGGAGATGGAACACCGCACTTGTCGTTTTTTTCGTTCTTCTCTGCTCGGCGCTGGTGGCGATTCCAGGCATCTCGGTAAACTGGCACACACCCCGTCGGACGGCCTCGCGTCCTCGAGAATTGCGTTGGCCAGAGACGGTGCGAAACCGTGCGTTACTGGCCTACCGCTTTGGGCGGCGTTCGCGACTATAGCAGCAATGATTAAGTGCTTCAATTCCATAAAAATTGTTATGATCCTGCGATGACAACCAATAATCCCCCGACTTCCGGCGTTCAGCTGATCGAAGTCGCGCCGGAACTTGCCGGCCAGCGTATCGACAACTTCCTCATCACCGCACTCAAAGGCGTGCCCAAGACCCTTGTCTATCGCATCCTGCGCAAGGGTGAGGTGCGCGTGAACAAAGGGCGCATCAAACCCGAGTACAAGCTCCAGGCCGGCGATATCGTGCGCGTGCCGCCCGTGCGTCTGCCCGAGCGCGACGAGCCGGCGCCGGTGGCGCCAGGGCTGTTGCAGCGCCTGGAGGCGGCGATCGTCTATGAAGACAAGGCCCTGATCGTGATGAACAAGCCGGCTGGCATCGCCGTGCACGGCGGCAGCGGTCTGAGCTTCGGTGTCATCGAGGCGCTGCGCCAGCTGCGCCCCGACGCCAAGGAGCTGGAGTTGGTGCACCGTCTGGATCGCGATACCTCAGGCCTGCTGATGATCGCCAAGAAACGCAGCATGCTGCGCCACCTGCATGCCGCGCTGCGCGGCGATGGCGTGGACAAGCGCTACATGGCCTTGGTGCGGGGTCATTGGCCGACCTCGAAGAAGCAGGTCAATGCGCCTCTGCAGAAGAGCAACCTGCGTTCCGGCGAGCGCATGGTCGAAGTGAATGACGAGGGCAAGGAAGCGCTGACGCTGTTCCGTGTATTACGTCGCTTCGGCGAGTTCGCCACGCTGGTCGAGGCTCGTCCGATCACCGGGCGCACGCACCAGATTCGTGTGCACACCCTGCATGCCGGGCATATGATCGCGGGCGACAGTAAATATGGTGATGAAGATTTCACTCGCGAAATTCGTGACCTGGGGGGCAAGCGCCTGTTCCTGCACGCCTATGCGCTGACGGTGCCGCTGCCTGATGGCGGCGAGCTCAAGCTCGAGGCTCCCGTCGATGAGGCGTGGGCCAAGACAGTTGAACGCCTGGGGGCAAGCTGAGCGGCCATGCGCAAACCCTATGAACTGCTGATCTTCGACTGGGACGGCACCCTGGCCGACTCAATAGGGCGTATTGTCGATTCGATGAATCTCGCCGCTGAGCGCGCGGGTGAGATCCCCAGTGCCGAGGCTGCCGTGAAGGGAATCATCGGTCTGGCGCTGGATGAGGCGATCTCGGTGCTCTATCCGCACCTTGGCGCGCATGAAGTGGCACGTTTTCGACAGCATTACGCCGATATCTATACCGATCTCGACCGACAGCCTTCGCCGTTGTTCGAGGGTGTGTCGCAATCGCTGGAGGTCTTTCGGGCGCAGGGTTATCGCCTGGCGGTGGCCACCGGCAAGGCGCGGCGAGGGCTGGATCGGGTGCTCAAAGCCAATGGCTGGGAGGACTTTTTCGATATCACCCGTGCTGCTGACGAGACCCGTGGCAAGCCTCATCCGCTGATGCTTCAGGAAATTCTCGCGCATTGCCGGGTCGAGGCGGGCGAGGCGTTGATGGTTGGGGATTCGGCATTCGATTTGCAGATGGCCAACAATGCTGGCATGCACTCGGTGGCCGTGGGCTACGGCGCGATGTCGCTTGAGGCGCTCGCCGAGTTTGGTCCGCGGGTGTGTATCGAGCATTTTTCACAATTGCGCGAGTGGCTGGCTGGCGCTGCGCGCTCCAATTCCAAGGTAGGTGAGCATGGCTGACGAGTGGAAGGCGCCTGCATCCGAAGATGCAGTCGAGGACAAGGAAGAGCGCAAGAGCTGGAAGCTGCTGGAGAAGACGCTCCTGGCCAGTGTTCAAGAGCAGCGGCGTGCGCGGCGTTGGGGGATCTTCTTCAAGCTGCTGACATTCATCTACCTGTTCGGCATCCTGTTCCTGTTCTCGCCCTTCATGGACATGGAGTCCACGGCCTCGCGCAGTGCCAGTCATACGGCGCTGGTCGAGGTGCGTGGGGTCATCGCGGATCAGGAAGCTGCCAGTGCCGACAACATCATCAAGAGCCTGCGGGAGGCATTCAAGGATGCCAAGACCAAGGCGGTGGTGATGCGCATCAACAGTCCGGGCGGTAGTCCGGTGCAGGCAGGGTATGTCTACGACGAGATACGTCGCCTGCGCGCCGAGTACCCCGCGATCAAGCTGTATGCGGTGATCACGGATCTAGGGGCCTCTGGTGCGTACTACATTGCCAGTGCGGCTGATGAGATCTATGCCGACAAGGCCAGTCTGGTGGGCTCGATCGGCGTGACGGCGGCAGGCTACGGGTTTGTCGGGGCGATGGAGAAGCTGGGAGTGGAGCGTCGCGCTTACACCTCGGGCGAGCACAAGGCGTTCCTCGATCCGTTCTCGCCGCAGAAGCCGGATGAAACAGCGTTCTGGCAAGGTGTGCTGGATACCACGCACAATCAGTTCATCGCGATGGTCAAGCAAGGTCGTGGCGATCGCCTGAAGGACAAAGAACACCCTGAGCTGTTCAGTGGTTTGGTCTGGTCTGGCGAGCAGGCCAAGGCCTTGGGGTTGGTCGATGGCCTGGGCAGCGCCAGCTATGTGGCGCGTGATGTCGTCGGCGAGAAAGAGTTGGTCGATTTCACCGTGCAGGAATCGCCTTTCGATCGCTTCTCCAAGCGCATGGGCGCCAGTGTGGCTGAGCGTCTCGCGCTGTACATGGGGCTTCAGGGGCCTTCATTGCGCTAATGGGCGCTAGCGGGGCTGCTCGACGGCCCCGCTGGTTTCAGGGTACTTGCACGCCCTCCTTGAGCAACATGTCCACCAGGCGTATGAGGGGCAGGCCGATCAAGCTTGTCGCGTCGCTGCCGTGTGTGCTCTGAAAGAGCGAAACGCCCAATCCCTCGGCCTTGAAGCTGCCGGCGCAATCCAGTGGTTGCTCGGTCTGTACGTAGCGCTCCACGCGCTGGCGGTCCAGTTCGCGCAACGTCACGGTGAAGGGGATGCAGTCAACCTGGCAGTGGCCTGTGGCGCTGTTGAGCAGGGCCAGGCCAGTCAGGAAAGTGACGGATTGTCCGCTGGCGGCCAGCAGTTGCTCACAGGCGCGCTCGGCGCTGTGTGGTTTGCCGAGGATACGTTCGCCGAGCACGGCGACCTGGTCCGAACCGATGATCAGGTGCTGTGGGTGATGTTCGGCCAGGGCTTGGGCCTTGAGCCGAGCGAGTCTGCGGACCAGTTCAGCAGCGGTCTCGTCGCCTTGGCGCGCTTCGTCTATGTCGGGACTCGCCCAGGTGAAGGGCAGGTGCAGGCGCTGGAGCAGTTCGCGCCGGTAGGGGGAGCTCGAGGCGAGCAGCAGAGGAAGCATGGTGGACTCCTTGGCAGTTGCCGTGATTCTAACATGCGTCAAGCTGCCGAATTTCCTTTGACAGAGGCGGGGGGCATCCCTAGAATGCTGCGCCTATGTTGAATGACCCGATTCCACCTCACGTTGACCCGCGCAAATTAGCCGATCGTGGCGTAACCCTCGAGGGTTCGCTGCAACTCGCTGATTTGGAAAGACTCTGCGACCCGCTTTCCGACACTGTCGGTACGGTGCAGGCGAAGTTCGATTTTGAACGAGACGAACAGCACGTTGTGGTTATCCACAGTGATTTGAATGTCGAAGTCAAAATGGTTTGCCAGCGTTGTCTTGAGCTGGTCACCCTGCCGATCCATAGCGAATGTACGTACGCTGTGGTGAAGGAGGGTGCGAATACCCAGTCGTTGCCGAAAGGCTATGACGTGCTGGAACTGGGCGAAGATCCTTTGGATCTGCAGGCGCTGATCGAGGAAGAGCTTTTGCTCGCACTTCCTATCGTGCCTGCTCATCATCCGGAAGAATGCCAGCAGCCGGCGGGCGCAGACGAGCCCGAATCGAGCAAGGACGAGGTATCGCGGTCCAACCCGTTCAGTGTCTTGGCGCAGTTAAAGCGTGACCCAAACGTTTAGGAGTTAATCAATTATGGCTGTTCAGCAGAACAAAAAATCCCGCTCTGCCCGTGACATGCGTCGTTCGCACGATGCCCTGTCGGAAAACGCGCTGTCCGTAGAAAAGAGCACCGGTGAAGTTCACCTGCGCCACCACGTATCGCCAGAAGGCGTATACCGTGGTCGCAAAGTGATCGACAAGGGCGCTGACGAGTAATCCTTGTCCGCTCAGATCATCGCGATCGACGCAATGGGCGGGGACTTCGGTCCCCGCAGCATTGTTGAGGCCAGTATCGCTTGCCTTTCGGCTACCCCCTCGCTCCATCTGACCCTCGTCGGTCAAACCTCCCTTCTCGAAGAACTCGTCAGTGGCCTTGCAGCCATCGATCGCGCGCGCCTGCGGATCGTGGATGCCAGCGAAGTGATTGGTATGGATGAGCGGCCCTCGCAGGCCTTGCGCGGCAAGCCTGACTCTTCGATGCGTGTCGCGCTCGAGCTGGTCCGTGATGGCAAAGCGCAGGCGTGCGTAAGCGCCGGCAATACGGGCGCTTTGATGGCCTTGTCGCGTCTCGTGCTCAAAACCTTGCCGGGTATCGATCGGCCGGCCATGGTGGCGGCCATTCCTACACGGCAAGGTTACTGCCAACTGCTCGACCTGGGTGCGAACGTCGACTGCAGCGCCGATCACCTCTACCAGTTTGCTGTGATGGGGTCGGTGGCGGCGCAAGCGCTGGGCGTGCGCCGCCCACGAGTAGCTCTGCTGAACATCGGTACCGAAGACATCAAGGGCAATCAGCAAGTCAAACTGGCTGCCAGTTTGCTGAAGAACGCCCGTGGCCTTAACTATGTCGGTTTCATTGAAGGTGACGGGCTGTATCGCGGCGAGGCCGATGTGGTGGTGTGCGACGGCTTCGTGGGCAATATCCTGCTCAAATCCAGCGAAGGGCTGGCAACCATGATCGGCGAGCGTCTGGAAGCGTTGTTCAAGGCCGGTTTGTTGGCCCGAGTTGCGGGTGCTTTGGCCAGGCCCTTGTTGCGGCGCCTGCAATCGGACCTGGCGCCGGCGCGGCACAACGGCGCAAGCTTTCTGGGATTGCAGGGTATCGTCGTGAAAAGCCACGGGTCGGCGGGTGTGCAAGGCCTGCAGAGTGCTATCCAGCGGGCGCTGATCGAGATTCAGGAAAATCTACCGCAGCGTTTGCATGGTCGCCTGGAAGACCTGTTGCCTTAGGTGTATCGGCCATGAAGTGGTTAAATGTGACCGCTTGGTCTGCGTTTCCATCCAAGTTTTCAGATTCCGTGCCCTGCCGATGGCAGGGTGCACCCCATTCGACGACAAGATCATAAGGGCTTGTTCAATGTCTGCATCCCTCGCATTCGTCTTTCCTGGCCAAGGTTCCCAGTCACTGGGCATGCTCGCTGAGCTCGGTGCCGAGCAGCCGCTGATCATCGAGACCTTCAAGGAAGCTTCCGAGGCTCTGGGCTATGACCTGTGGAAATTGGTCCAGGAAGGTCCCGAGGAACAACTCAATCAAACCGACAAGACGCAGCCAGCTATCCTAACGGCCTCCATCGCGCTATGGCGCCTGTGGCTGGAGCAGGGCGGCGCGCGTCCGGCATACGTTTGCGGTCACAGCCTGGGTGAGTACAGCGCCCTGGTCGCCGCGGGTAGCTTGTCGCTCAAGGACGGCGTACGTCTGGTCGAGCGCCGCGGCCAACTGATGCAGGAAGCGGTGCCGGCCGGTCATGGCGCCATGGCTGCCATCCTGGGGCTGGACGACGCCGTGGTGGTGGATGTCTGTGCGCAGGCGGCCGAAGATGACGTGGTCAGTGCGGTCAATTTCAACTCGCCTGGCCAAGTGGTCATCGCTGGCAACAAGGCTGCAGTCGAGCGTGCCATCGAGCTGTGCAAGGCCAAGGGCGCCAAGCGTGCATTGCCTCTGCCGGTCAGCGTGCCGTCGCACTGCGCCTTGATGAAGCCAGCCGCCGAGCGCTTCGCCGAGGCGGTCAGTGCCGTCGAGTGGCAGGCTCCGCAAATCCCGGTGGTGCAGAACGTCTCTGCCGCCGTACCTGCCGATCTGGACGCCCTCAAGCGTGACCTGCTGGCACAGTTGTACCAACCAGTACGTTGGGTCGAGTGCGTGCAGACCCTGGCAGCCAACGGCGCGGTCAATTTGGTGGAATGCGGTCCTGGCAAGGTACTGGCCGGCCTGAACAAGCGGTGCGCCGAGGGCGTCACCACTTACAACCTCAATACCCCTGACGCCATCGCCGCCGCCCGCGCGGCGCTGGTCTGACATCTGGAGAAGCTTGCATGAGCCTGCAAGGTAAAGTTGCACTGGTTACAGGTGCCAGCCGTGGCATTGGCCAGGCTATCGCCCTCGAGCTGGGTCGCCAAGGCGCGACCGTGATCGGCACCGCCACTTCCGCCTCTGGCGCTCAGCGCATCGCTGAGACACTCAAGGAACACGGTATCACCGGTACCGGCCTTGAGCTCAATGTCACCAACGAGGCATCCGTGACTGGCGTCCTGACCTCTATCCAGGAGCAGTTCGGCGCGCCGACGATTCTGGTCAACAACGCCGGGATCACGCGTGACAATCTGATGTTGCGGATGAAAGATGAAGAATGGTTCGATGTCATCGACACCAACCTCAACAGCCTTTACCGTCTGTCCAAGGGCGTGCTGCGCGGCATGACCAAGGCCCGCTGGGGTCGTATCATCAGCATCGGCTCGGTGGTCGGTGCGATGGGTAACGCAGGTCAGGCCAACTATGCCGCCGCCAAGGCAGGTCTGGAAGGCTTCAGTCGTGCCTTGGCGCGTGAAGTGGGATCGCGCGGTATCACGGTGAACTCGGTGACGCCGGGTTTCATCGATACCGACATGACCCGCGAGCTGCCAGAAGCACAACGCGAAGCGCTGCAGACGCAAATTCCGCTGGGTCGCCTGGGTCAGGCCGAGGAAATTGCCAAGGTGGTTTCCTTCCTGGCATCTGATGGCGCGGCCTATGTCACCGGCGCTACAGTGCCGGTGAACGGCGGGATGTACATGTAACAGCCGCAACTCAATGTGACGGATTGCTTAAAAAAACAGTCATACTGCGTGCCTAAAATCCGTTATAAAGCTGCAACCAGATTCCAGGCGGCAGGCCAGGCGACTCTCGTGAAGGCGCGTTACGCTTGAAAAGCAGGCGTCTTCCTATAAACTTGGGCACCGGCCAGCTGCCTGACATATATCCACTAGGAGTGAAAACTAGGTATGAGCACCATCGAAGAACGCGTCAAGAAAATCGTCGCCGAGCAACTGGGCGTGAAGGAAGAAGAAGTGACCAACAACAAGTCCTTCGTCGATGACCTGGGTGCCGATTCGCTTGACACCGTTGAGCTGGTGATGGCTCTGGAAGAGGAATTCGAGACCGAAATCCCTGACGAAGAAGCCGAGAAGATCACTACCGTTCAAGCCGCCATCGACTACGTCAACAACCACAAGGCCTAAGACGTTGTAGTCGACGCTTCTTGTCGGGAAAAACCGCACTGCCTTCGGCGTGCGGTTTTTTCTTTGCGAGCCCTGCTGTCGATACTCGAGCAACCGAGAGCCTGTTGCCATTTCATTCCGGATGGATGAATGCAATGGCAAGAGACTCTGTTATTAGAAAAGGAGAGTGCTGTGTCGCGTAGACGCGTCGTGGTCACCGGTATGGGTATGCTGTCGCCACTGGGTACTGACGTACCGAGCACCTGGCAGGGCATTCTGGCTGGCCGCAGTGGCATCGGTCCGATCGAACACACGGACCTGAGTGCCTACTCCACCCGTTTTGGCGGCTCGGTGAAGGGGTTCGAGGTCGAGCAGTACCTGTCGGCCAAGGAAGCTCGCAAGCTTGACCTGTTCATTCAGTACGGCCTGGCGGCCGGTTTCCAGGCGGTGCGCAACGCCGGCCTGGAGGTCACTGACGCCAATCGCGAGCGTATCGGCGTGGCCATGGGTTCGGGCATCGGTGGCCTGACCAATATCGAAGACACCAGCCGGACCTTGCACGAGCAGGGGCCGCGGAGGATCTCACCGTTCTTCGTGCCAGGCTCGATCATCAACATGATCTCCGGTTTCCTGTCGATCCACTTGGGGCTGCAAGGTCCGAACTACGCCATCTCCACCGCCTGCACCACGGGCACCCACTGCATCGGCATGGCCGCGCGCAACATTGCCTATGGCGAGGCGGACGTGATGATTGCCGGCGGTGCCGAGATGGCTGCCTGCGGTCTGGGCATGGGCGGTTTCGGTGCTTCGCGTGCACTGTCGACCCGAAATGACGAGCCGGCCCGCGCCAGTCGTCCCTGGGACAAGGGGCGTGATGGTTTCGTACTCTCCGACGGTGCAGGCGCACTGGTGCTCGAGGAGCTTGAGCACGCCAAGGCGCGCGGGGCGACCATCTACGCGGAATTGGTTGGCTTTGGCATGAGTGGTGACGCCTATCACATGACCTCGCCACCGGACACCGGAGAAGGGGCTGCACGGTGCATGATCAACGCCTTGCGCGATGCGGGTGTAGCGCCATCGCAGGTCAGCTACATCAATGCCCACGGTACCTCGACCCCTGCTGGCGACATCGCTGAAGTCGCTGCTATCAAGCACGTGTTCGGCGAGCATGCCTATAAGCTGGCGGTCAGCTCGACCAAGTCGATGACCGGTCACTTGCTCGGCGCCGCGGGTGCCGTCGAGGCGATCTTCAGTGTGCTGGCGATCAACAGTCAGATGGCGCCTCCGACCATCAACCTGGATGAGCCGGACGAAGGCTGCGATCTGGACTTCGTGCCGCATCAGGCGCGTAGCATGCCGATCGACGTGGTGCTGTCCAACTCCTTCGGTTTCGGC
The DNA here is from genome assembly GCF_030580795.1 of Pseudomonas boreofloridensis. Lineage (NCBI taxonomy): Bacteria > Pseudomonadati > Pseudomonadota > Gammaproteobacteria > Pseudomonadales > Pseudomonadaceae > Pseudomonas > Pseudomonas boreofloridensis. Next base: position 58,992 of record NZ_JAUQOQ010000009.1, read on the forward strand.
GGGACCAACGGTTCCCTGGTATTCCGTCGGCTCGCCGACTGATGCACAGCTGGATCGACGGCCAGCCTGGCTCTGCGGTCAACCTGCAGAATCGCGGCCTGGCTTACGGCGATGGTCTGTTCGAGACCATCGCCGTTCGCGGCGGCAGGCCTAGCCTGCTGCAGCGTCACCTGGATCGGCTGGCGATGGGGTGTCGGCGCCTGGCGATCGATCTCGATGTGCCGCTCGCTCGCGACGAATTGCTGGCTTACGCGGCGCAACTGGGTGAGGGTGTCGTCAAACTGATGGTCACTCGCGGTGATAGCCCACGCGGCTATGCGCCCGCGCCCGGAGCCCCGGCCCGACGAATCCTGCAGAACAGCCCGCTCCCGGCCTATCCGGCAGCGCATGCCGAGCAAGGCATCTCGCTGTTCGACTGTCAAACGCGCTTGGCTCGGCAACCCCTGCTGGCCGGGCTGAAACACCTCAACCGCCTGGAGCAGGTGCTGGCGCGTGCCGAGTGGCAGGATCCTGCCTACGCCGAAGGCTTGATGCGCGATGCCCAAGGTCTGTTGATCGAAGGTGTCTACAGCAACCTGTTCCTGGTGCGCGATGGCGTGTTGACCACGCCTGAACTGAGTCACTGCGGGGTAGCCGGGGTCATGCGCGGCGCACTCTTGGATCAGGCTCGTGCGCTTGGCATCGAGGCATGCACCGCCGAGCTTGCACAAGCCGATCTGCAGCAGGCCGATGAAGTGTTCACCTGCAACAGCGTCTACGGTATCTGGCCAGTGCGCAGCGTTCCGGCGCTCAAGCTTGACTGGCCGGCCGGGCCGCTCACCCGTAAACTGCAGGCCGTCGCCCGTACGTTACTGGATACCTGATTCGTGAGACGTAAATTCCTGCTGCTGCTGGAGATGGGCCTGGTACTCGCTGGTCTGGCGCTGGGCTGGTCGGCCTGGAAGGTTCATTCGGCCTTGCAGCAACCGCTGCACATCGCTGAGGAGCGACTGATCGACGTGCCCACCGGCACCAACCCCAACCGTATGTTCTATCGCATGCAGAGCGAGGGCTTGATCGACGATGCGCTGTGGCTGCGCCTGTACTGGCGCTTCAATATGGCTGGCACCGCTCTGCACACTGGCGAATACCGCCTGACACCGGGGATGACGGTGGAAGGCCTGATCGACGCCTGGCGCCGTGGCGACGTGGTGCAGTACAACCTGACGCTCGTCGAGGGCTGGACTTTCCGGCAGTTGCGTGCCGCGCTGGCCAAGCATGACAAGATCAAGCATACCCTCGAGGGCTTGTCTGACAGCGAAGTGATGGAGAAGCTCGGTCACGAGGGCGTTTTTCCCGAAGGTCGATTCTTTCCCGATACCTATCGCTTCGTGCGCGGGATGAGCGATGTCGAGCTGTTGCAGCAGGCCTATCTGCGCCTGGATGAGGTGCTGGCCAAGGAATGGGCGCAACGCGCCGGTGATCTGCCCTACAGCGACCCGTATCAAGCCCTGATCATGGCCTCTCTGGTGGAGAAGGAAACCGGCATTGCCCAGGAGCGTGGGCAGATCGCTGGCGTATTCGTGCGTCGGCTGCGCCTGAACATGATGCTGCAGACCGATCCGACAGTGATTTACGGAATGGGTGAACGCTATAACGGCAAGATCACCCGTGCCGACCTGCGTGCGCCAACGCCCTACAACACCTACACCAATACCGGACTGCCACCGACGCCGATCGCCATGGTCGGACGCGAGGCGATTCATGCTGCGTTGAATCCATCTGCGGGCACCAGCCTGTACTTCGTTGCCCGTGGCGATGGCAGTCATGTGTTCTCCGACGATCTGAACGATCACAACTCCGCAGTCCGTGAGTATCAGCTCAAGCGCCGGGCCGACTACCGCTCCAGCCCCGCGCCGCGTGCGCCGGCCGGAGCGTCGCCGCAGGCCCAGGACGCCGAGCTTCCTGCCAGCAGCCCGTCACCCTCGAGCGAGGTGCCGGACAGTGCTCCGGGCGAAACCTCCGAATCCTCCGTGTCGGGCGATGCGCCGGCAACCCACTAAGCACATCAAGGAATGCCTGTGAGCGGTCTGTTCATCACCTTGGAAGGCCCCGAAGGCGCGGGCAAAAGCACCAATCGCGAGTATCTGGCGCAGCGCCTGCGCGAGCACGGCATAGATGTCGTGATGACTCGCGAACCCGGCGGCACGCCGCTGGCCGAACGCATTCGCGAGTTGCTGCTGGACCCTAGCGATGAAACGATGGCGGTCGATACCGAGCTGTTGCTGATGTTCGCCGCCCGCGCTCAGCATCTGGCCATGGTCATTCGTCCTGCTCTGGCGCGTGGTGCTGTGGTGCTGTGCGATCGTTTCACCGATGCCACTTACGCATACCAGGGCGGCGGTCGCGGTCTGCCCATCGAGCGCATCGCCACGCTGGAACACTTCGTTCAGGGCCAGTTGCGTCCCGACCTGACGCTGGTCTTCGACCTGCCCGTAGAGATCGGCCTTGCCCGCGCAGCGGCTCGTGGGCGTCTGGATCGCTTCGAGCAGGAAGGCCAAGCGTTCTTCGAGGCGGTGCGTCAGGCCTACCTGCAACGCGCTGCTGCGGCCCCCCAACGCTACCATCTACTGAATGCGGCGCAGCCACTGGCTGCGGTGCAGCAAGCCATCGACACGTTGCTGCCCGACATCCTGGAGCGCAGCCGTGGCTGAGGCGTTTCCCTGGCAGCAGGCGCTCTGGCAGCAGGTGGCCGGGCGTCGGCAGCATGCCCATGCCTACCTGTTCCATGGACCACAGGGTATCGGCAAGCGCGCCTTGGCCGAGGGGCTGATGGCGCTGCTGCTATGCCAGAAACCGCACGCTTCGCAAGCGTGCGGCCAGTGTAAATCCTGCCTGCTGCTCAAGGCTGGCAGCCATCCCGACAACTTTGTGCTCGAGCCGGAAGAGGCCGACAAGCCGATCAAGGTCGATCAGGTGCGTGATCTGGTCGCGTTCGTGGTTCAGACCGCCCAGCAAGGCGGACGCAAGGTGGTGCTGATCGAGCCGGTCGAGGCGATGAACGTCAATGCCTCGAATGCATTGCTCAAGAGCCTGGAAGAGCCCTCGGGCGACACGGTGCTGCTGCTGGTAAGCCATCAGCCCAGTCGCCTGCTGCCGACCATCAAGAGTCGCTGTCAGCAGATTGCGTGCCCGCAACCTACGCCTGCGCAGAGCCAGGACTGGTTGGCTGCGGCATTGCCCGACGTCGATCAGGGCGAACGTGATGAGTTGCTGAGCCTGGCTGCCGGCTCGCCATTGATGGCGCTCAGCTTGCAAGCTCAGGGTGTGCGTGAGCAACGCGCATTGGTCACCGAGGGCATCAAGAAACTGCTCAAGCAACAGCAATCACCTACGCAATTGGCCGAAGCCTGGAATTCAGTGCCGCTGCTGTTGCTGTTCGACTGGTTCTGCGACTGGTCGCACCTGATACTGCGCTATCAACTGACCCAGGACGAGGATGGGTTGGGCTTGGCCGACATGCGCAAAGTGCTGCAGTACCTCGCGCAGAAAAGTCGTCAGAGTCGCGTGCTGGAGATGCAGGCCTGGATTCTGGAGCAGCGTCAGAAAGTCATAGGCAAGGCCAACCTCAACCGTGTGCTGCTGCTCGAAGCGCTGCTTGCCCATTGGCTGCAGTTGCCGGGAGCGCGCTGATTCTTCCACCGCTTTTTTCAGATATGTGCCAATCCCATGCTTGTAGATTCCCATTGCCACCTAGACCGTCTTGACCTGAGCGCCCACGCAGGTTCGCTCGACGCTGCCTTGCAGGCGGCTCGCCAGCGTGGCGTCGGGCATTTTCTATGCATTGGCGTGAGCGCCGAGAATGCTGGGGCAGTCAAAGCCCTGAGCGAGCAGTATGGCGATGTCGACTGCTCGGTTGGCGTGCATCCGCTCGATCTGGCGCCGGGCGAGACGCCGGCGCTCGAATGGCTCCTGCGCGAGCTGGCTCACCCTCATGTGGTCGCAATCGGCGAAACGGGTCTGGATTACCACTACGAGCCCGAAGCTGCGACGCTTCAACAGGCGTCGTTCCGCCTGCATCTGGAAGCGTCGCGACAGACCGGCAAGCCGGTGATCGTGCATACCCGTGCCGCGCGGGCCGACACCCTCGCGTTGCTGCGCGAGGCCAACCTGCCACAGGCCGGCGTGTTGCATTGCTTTACCGAAGACTGGGACATGGCGCGGGCGGCACTGGATCTGGGCTATTACATCTCACTTTCCGGGATCGTCACCTTCCGCAACGCCGATGCCTTGCGCGAGGTGGCGCGCCAAGTTCCGCACGACCGCTTGCTGGTCGAAACCGACTCGCCTTACCTGGCGCCGATTCCTTATCGCGGCAAGCCCAACCTCCCGCAATACGTGCGTGAGGTTGCCGAGTACGTAGCGTCGTTACGCGGGCTGAGCTACACCCAGTTGGCCGATCAGACCACCGCCAACTTCAAACGACTGTTCCCGCTGGCACGCGTCGCCTGATCAAGGTTTGCAGCGAGCGATTGATCGATCGCTGCAAACGGCAAAAAAAACCCGGCTTCTGGGGGAGGAATCCGGGTCAAGACCATTAGGAGTAATACACAGGCACGCGGTCCCTAGGTGCCTTCATCAATGCTTCGCTTGGGGGGAAGCTCAGCATCGACACATCTAGTATTGGTCAGTCCTGGCGCTGTGCCAGCGTCGATTGATGGTTTTTTAAACAGATTTGGCATACGTTCTCGATGCGACATGCCTCGACCGCATGAGTCGAGGGCGGAACTGCCGTTTTCAGTACCCACCGCACGCACACTCATGATGAAACACTCACGTCAGCGGAAGAACCGTGCAATTTGGCAGCACTTAGGCATAATAATCCGCTTCGATTGTCATCCCAGTCCTTCCTATGCAGAAAGAACCTCGTAAGGTCCGTGAGTTTCGCCGTCGCGAACAAGAGATCCTCGACACGGCGCTCAAGCTGTTTCTCGAACAGGGTGAAGACAGCGTCACCGTCGAGATGATTGCCGACGCGGTCGGCATCGGCAAAGGCACGATCTACAAGCACTTCAAATCCAAGGCAGAAATTTATCTGCGCTTGATGCTCGACTACGAGCGCGATCTGAATGCGCTGCTGCATTCGAGCGATGTCGACCGCGACAAGGAAGCCCTGTCGCGCGCCTATTTCGAGTTCCGCATGCGTGATCCCCAGCGCTACCGTTTGTTCGACCGGCTTGAAGAGAAAGTGGTCAAGGGCAATCAGGTGCCGGAGATGGTCGAGCAGTTGCACAGCATCCGTGCCTCGAATTTCGAGCGTCTTACCCAGTTGATCAAGGGACGGATCAGCGAAGGCAAGCTCGAGGACGTTCCGCCGTATTTCCATTACTGTGCAGCCTGGGCGCTGGTGCACGGCGCGGTCGCCCTGTATCACTCGCCGTTCTGGAGCAACGTGCTGGAAGACCAAGAGGGTTTCTTCCAGTTCTTGATGGATATCGGTGTACGCATGGGCAACAAGCGCAAGCGTGATCCGGACCCCGCCACTTGACCACCCTGTTCCCGGCGGGTTGTGATGAATGCATGCACGAGTCGTTCAACCGGGGGCAGTGATCAGCAAACTGGCGTAAAAGCTGCATCACGCGGCTATTCGCCGGTTTTTCGTCACCGGTCACTGGAGGAAAGATGCGTAGCCTGGTCTTGCTGCTGGCGCTGATGGCGTTGGGCGGCTGCATGAAAGTCAGCGACATGGGGGAGGGGGTGCGCTACCAGTTGAGCGATGCGGGTCTGCTCGACCACAGTGACACGACGCGCACCCTGTCGGTCCGTCTGCAGCCTGACTCTTTCATCTTCATTGGCCAAGGCGCATTCGTTCCGCCGGGTAAAGGCCCGGTACCCAGACAGAACGCCGTCGCTGACGAGGCGTTCAAGAGCTTCGTCGAGTACTTCCCGCTGGTACGTCGCGCGAAGGCTCCCCTGGGTCTGGAAGAAGCCATTGCCGAAGCTCGTTCGGTCGGCGCCCATTATGTGCTCTACACCCGGTTCGCCCGTACGGATGATCGCATCGGCAACGGTGACGAATGGTATGACGAGCAGGCTGTAGATCGTCTTGGCTGGGACACTGGCGTCGTGCAAATGATGCTGATCGAAACCAGCACTCGATATCTGATCGACACTGCGCGGATCAAGAGTCGCGGCGGTTTGTTGACGTTCCACGACAATACACCCCAGGATTTGCTCGCTGAGCCGATGCGCGAGTACGCTCGCAGTCTTCTTGGGATGAGTCGTTAAGGAGTACGCGATGACGGGTGAGGGCAAGGCCAGTGACATCCTCGGGCAAATTCCCAAGGACAAAGGGCTGCCGCCCGTGCATCTCTGGAACCCTGATTTCTGCGGCGATATCGACATGCGCATCGCCCGTGACGGTACGTGGTATTACTTGGGTACCCCCATCGGGCGCAAGCCCATGGTTCGGCTGTTTTCCACCATCCTGCGGCGTGATGGGGACGATTACTTCCTGGTGACGCCGGTCGAGAAGGTCGGCATTCGTGTCGACGACGCGCCGTTCGTGGCTGTCTCGATGCAGGTCGAGGGTGAAGGCGAGGGTCAGGTATTGCGTTTTATCAGCAATGTCGACGACCAAGCCGAAGCCGGACCAGAACATCCTTTGCGCGTGCACACCTGCGCTGACACGGGCGAGCCAGCGCCTTATCTGCTGATGCGCAGCAACCTGGAGGCACTGATCCACCGCAATGTGTTCTACCAATTGGTGGACCTTGCAGTGCCGCGGATGTTAGAGGGCCAGTCTTGGCTTGGCGTCTGGAGTCACGGTCAGTTCTACCCGTTGGGGCGAGCCGACTGAGTCGGGGCTGCAGAGAGAAAGCGTGCGCCCGAAAACGAAAAACCTCCAGTGCTTGCGCATCTGGAGGTTTTCAATGTGTGGCTCCGCGACCTGGACTCGAACCAGGGACCCAATGATTAACAGTCATTTGCTCTACCGACTGAGCTATCGCGGAATCTGCGCGTATCTTAATGAATGCCAAGGGGAAGTCAACCCGCCCCTTGGCAAATCAAGCGCTTACAGCACCTCGACGATAGCTTTGGTCACCACGTGGATGTTGCTCTGATTCAGCGCTGCCACAGCGATGCGTCCGGTGTCCAGCGCATAAATGCCGAACTCGTTCTTCAGGCGTGCCACTTGCTCGACGGTCAATCCGGAGTAGGAGAACATTCCGACCTGACGGCCGACAAAGCTGAAGTCGCGCTTGGCGCCATATTGGGCCAGCAATTCGACCATCTGCTTGCGCATGCCATGGATGCGTTCGCGCATCTCGCCTAGCTCGGTTTCCCACATCTGCCGCAGTTCGGCGTTGTTGAGTACGGTGGCGACGATGGTAGCGCCATGGGTCGGTGGGTTGGAGTAGGTGGTGCGGATCACACGCTTGACCTGTGACAGCACGCGGGTGCTTTCGTCCTTGGAGCCGGTGACGATCGACAGGGCGCCTACACGCTCGCCGTACAGCGAGAACGATTTGGAGAACGAACTGGAGACGAAGAAGTCCAGACCCGATTCGGCGAAAAGACGCACCGCGAGCGCGTCTTCGGCGATGCCGTCGCCGAAGCCCTGGTAGGCCATGTCGAGGAACGGGATATGGTTTTTGGCTTTGACCACTTCCAGCACGTTCTTCCAGTCGTCGAGCGACAGGTCGACACCCGTTGGGTTATGGCAGCAGGCGTGCAGGACGATTATCGAGCCCGAGGGCAGGCTGTTCAGGTCTTCGAGCATGCCGACGCGATTGACGTCGTTATTCGCAGCGTCGTAGTAGCGGTAGTTCTGCACAGGAAAACCGGCCGACTCGAACAGGGCGCGGTGGTTTTCCCAGCTCGGATCGCTGATGGCGACGGTGGCGGTGGGCGACAGACGCTTGAGGAAGTCGGCGCCGATCTTCAGGGCGCCGGTACCGCCGACGGCCTGTACGGTAACCACGCGGCCGGCAGCGAGTAACGGGGATTCTGCACCGAACAGCAGCTTCTGCACGGCTTGGTCGTAGCTGGCGATACCGTCGATCGGCAGGTAGCCGCGCGAGGCCCGCTGGGCTGCACGCTGGGTTTCAGCCTCGATCACCGCACGCAGTAGCGGGATGCGACCTTCCTCGTTGCAGTAAACACCAACGCCCAGATTCACCTTGTCGGTGCGTGGGTCGGCATTGAAGGCTTCGTTGAGGCCCAGAATGGGATCGCGGGGTGCCAGCTCGACAGCGGAAAACAGGCTCATTGTTACCTTGGCTCTGAAGTGGAGAGTGATGGGAAATGCACGCTCCAGCCCAGTGCACTGAAGCGGTGCAAACGGGGAGTCAGTATAGAGATACCGCTGGGTGACCGCGACAGTCTGGCGCAGGTTTTTGCCACAGTTGGCGCAAATATTTTTCGACCCTTGGGTCAATTGCCCGGTCCACTGCAATGAGTGTTCACACGTAGGGACGGGCGGATTCGCCCGATGCGCATTTTTGCGTATAGACTACTGGCTAAATTTACAGTTGCCGCGATTTCCACGAGGTCCTTCATGTCCGAGTTCCAGCTCGTCACGCGCTTCCAGCCGGCCGGTGATCAGCCCGAGGCCATTCGTCTGATGGTCGAGGGGCTGGAGGCGGGGCTGTCGCACCAGACGCTGCTCGGCGTCACCGGCTCTGGCAAAACCTTCAGCATCGCCAACGTCATCCAGCAGGTGCAGCGTCCAACCATGGTCCTGGCGCCCAATAAAACGTTGGCAGCCCAGCTGTATGGTGAGTTCAAGGCGTTTTTCCCGAACAACGCGGTCGAATACTTCGTTTCTTATTACGACTACTACCAGCCCGAAGCCTATGTGCCGTCTTCGGACACCTTCATCGAGAAAGATGCGTCGATCAACGACCACATCGAACAGATGCGCCTGTCGGCGACCAAGGCCCTGCTCGAGCGCCGCGACGCGATCATCGTGACCACGGTGTCCTGCATCTATGGTCTGGGCAGCCCGGAAACCTACCTGAAGATGGTGCTGCACATCGACCGCGGCGACAAGCTCGATCAGCGCGCGTTGCTACGCCGGCTGGCTGACCTGCAGTACACCCGCAACGAGATGGATTTTGCCCGTGCGACGTTCCGTGTCCGGGGGGACGTGATCGACATTTTCCCGGCTGAATCGGACCTCGAAGCCATTCGCATCGAGCTGTTCGATGACGAGGTGGAGAACATCGCCGCTTTCGATCCGCTCACCGGCGAGGTCATTCGCAAGCTGCCTCGTTTCACGTTCTATCCCAAGAGCCATTATGTGACCCCTCGGGAAACGTTGCTCGAAGCGGTCGATGGCATCAAGCAGGAGCTCGGCGAGCGCCTGGAGTATCTGAACAAGGCCAACAAGCTGGTGGAGTCACAGCGCCTCGAACAGCGCACTCGCTTCGACCTGGAGATGATTCTCGAACTGGGCTATTGCAACGGTATCGAAAACTACTCCCGCTACCTCTCCGGTCGCCCATCGGGGGCTCCGCCGCCCACGCTTTATGACTATCTGCCGGCCGATGCCCTGTTGGTCATCGACGAATCCCACGTTAGCGTGCCCCAGGTCGGGGCCATGTACAAAGGCGACCGTTCGCGCAAGGAAACCCTGGTGGAGTACGGTTTTCGGCTGCCTTCTGCGCTGGACAACCGACCTATGCGTTTCGACGAGTGGGAGTCGGTCAGCCCGCAGACCATATTCGTTTCTGCGACACCCGGGCCCTACGAAGAGGCGCACGCCGGCCGTGTGGTCGAGCAGGTGGTGCGCCCGACCGGCCTGGTCGACCCCGAGGTCGAGATTCGGCCGGCCTTGACTCAGGTCGATGATCTGTTGTCCGAGATCGGCAAGCGTGTGGCAGCCGGTGAGCGAGTGCTCGCCACGACCTTGACCAAGCGCATGGCCGAAGACCTGAGTGACTATCTGGCCGATCACGGCGTGCGCGTTCGCTATCTGCACTCGGACATCGACACCGTGGAACGCGTTGAAATCATCCGCGATCTGCGTCTTGGAACCTTCGATGTGCTGGTGGGCATCAACCTGCTGCGCGAAGGTCTGGACATGCCCGAGGTATCGCTGGTAGCGATCCTCGACGCCGACAAGGAGGGCTTCCTGCGCTCCGAGCGTTCACTCATCCAGACCATTGGCCGTGCGGCGCGAAACCTGAACGGCAAGGCCATCCTGTACGCCGATCAGATCACCGGATCCATGCAGCGGGCGATCGACGAGACCGAGCGGCGCCGTACAAAGCAGGTGGCCTTCAACGAAGCCAACGGCATCGTGCCCAAGGGTGTGGTCAAAGACATCACTGACATCCTTGAGGGCGCCACGGTACCGGGCGCGCGCAGCAAGAAGCGCAAAGGAATGGCCAAGGCGGCGGAGGAGGCTGCGCGTTACGAGGCCGAACTCAAGACGCCTGGCGAAATCACCAAGCGCATCAAGGTGTTGGAAGAGAAGATGTTCCAGATGGCGCGCGACCTCGAATTCGAAGCCGCCGCACAGTTGCGCGACGAGATTGGACAGCTGCGTGCACGGTTGATCAGCAGTTGAGTCACTGATCGCTCAATCGCTTACCTGGCGTACGGGCCCTGCGCGCGAGCGCGTCCGATCCGATGTTGCAAACGCCTTTGCTGGAGCCCGCAGCCTGCTCCCTGCTAACATTCCGTCTTTGTTTCATCCTTCGTCCGAGACTGTCCATGACCACCGTTCGCACGCGCATCGCGCCATCGCCTACCGGCGACCCCCATGTCGGCACCGCCTACATCGCTCTGTTCAACTACTGCTTCGCCAAGCAGCACGGCGGCGAATTCATTCTGCGTATCGAAGACACCGATCAGTTGCGTTCGACCCGTGAGTCCGAGCAGCAGATCTTCGATGCCCTGCGCTGGCTGGGAATCGAGTGGAACGAAGGTCCGGATGTCGGTGGTCCGCATGGCCCATATCGGCAGAGCGAGCGTGGCGAAATCTACGCGCGCTATGCCAAGGAATTGGTCGATGCCGGTCACGCTTTCTATTGCTTCTGCACGGCGCAAGAGCTGGATCAGATGCGCGCCGAACAGATGGCCCGCGGCGAGACGCCCCGCTATGACGGGCGTGCGCTCAAGCTCAGTGATGAGGAGGTCCAGCGCCGTCTGGCGGCAGGCGAGCCTCATGTGATCCGCATGAAGGTGCCCAGCGAAGGTATCTGCGTGGTGCCGGACATGCTGCGTGGCGATGTCGAGATTCCGTGGGACCGCATGGACATGCAGGTGCTGATGAAGAACGACGGTCTGCCCACCTACTTCCTGGCCAATGTGGTCGATGATCACCTGATGGGGATCACCCACGTCTTGCGCGGTGAGGAATGGCTGCCTTCGGCGCCGAAGCTGATCAAACTCTACGAGTATTTCGGTTGGGAACAGCCCAAGCTGTGTTACATGCCGCTGCTGCGTAATCCAGACAAATCCAAGCTGTCCAAGCGCAAGAATCCGACCTCCGTCACCTTCTACGAGCGCATGGGCTTCATGCCCGAGGCGATGCTCAACTACCTGGGGCGCATGGGTTGGTCGATGCCCGACGAGCGCGAGAAGTTTTCCCTGGCGGAGATGGTCGAGCACTTCGATCTCTCGCGCATCTCGCTGGGTGGGCCGATCTTCGATATCGAGAAGCTGTCCTGGCTCAATGGCCAGTGGCTGCGTGATCTGCCGGTCGAAGACTTCGCTGCGCGTGTGCAACAGTGGGCGTTCAACTCCGACTACATGATGAAAATCGCCCCGCACGTTCAAGGTCGGGTGGAAACGTTCAGTCAGATTGCGCCGTTGGCCGGTTTCTTCTTTGAAGGTGCGCTCAAGCTCGATGCCAAGCTGTTCGAGCACAAGAAGCTGACGCCTGAGCAGGTTCGCCAGGTGATGCAGTTGATCTTGTGGAAACTCGAAAGTTTGCGTCAGTGGGAAAAAGAGCGCATCACTGGCTGTATCCAGGCAGTAGTCGACACGCTTGGCTTGAAGTTGCGTGACGCCATGCCGCTGATGTTCGCTTCGATTTCCGGTCAGGCCAGTTCGGTGTCGGTGCTTGATGCCATGGAGATTCTTGGCCCTGACCTCACGCGCTATCGCTTGCGGCAGGCGCTGGAGTTGCTGGGGGGCGTGTCCAAGAAAGAAAACAAGGAGTGGGAAAAGCTCCTCGCCAGTATCGCCTGATCGTTTGTGAATGGTCATCGCCTGGGCGGCGGCGGTGGAGCAAGCCTTCACTGCCGTGGGCAGCACTTCTTGGGCTGCCAGGGCAGGGCGGTAAGTGATTGTTATCTGTGAAAAAAATTTTGAGTTTTTTCACGAATTCGTTTGACAGCCCTGCAATCCACTCTTAATATGCGCCCCGTCCACAGCGATGAACGAGAACGAAACATTTGGCGCCCAGTCGATGCTTCGGTTCACTGCGACATTGTGGGGCTATAGCTCAGCTGGGAGAGCGCCTGCATGGCATGCAGGAGGTCAGCGGTTCGATCCCGCTTAGCTCCACCACATTCCGCTTCATGTCCAGCAACATGAAGCAAGATCGGGTCTAGTACACGGTCTTGAAGGCAAGAAGGTTCGTCCCCTTCGTCTAGTGGCCTAGGACACCGCCCTTTCACGGCGGTAACAGGGGTTCGAGTCCCCTAGGGGACGCCAGTTTCACACAAGCGATGCTGCAAGGGTCGCTGGGCCGCGAGGCTAGAAATCTGGGGCTATAGCTCAGCTGGGAGAGCGCCTGCATGGCATGCAGGAGGTCAGCGGTTCGATCCCGCTTAGCTCCACCAATTTTGCCGCGGCTCGTGAAAACGGGCCGGCACGAAGGTCAACGTCCCCTTCGTCTAGTGGCCTAGGACACCGCCCTTTCACGGCGGTAACAGGGGTTCGAGTCCCCTAGGGGACGCCACTTCTTCCCGCGTATTGCGGGGTTGAGAGGCTCATTCGGTTGTTGGATGGGCTTTTTGTTTTGTTTCGGGGCTATAGCTCAGCTGGGAGAGCGCCTGCATGGCATGCAGGAGGTCAGCGGTTCGATCCCGCTTAGCTCCACCAAATCTGCCAGGATTCGTGAAAGCGAGTCTGCACGAAGGTTTCACGTCCCCTTCGTCTAGTGGCCTAGGACACCGCCCTTTCACGGCGGTAACAGGGGTTCGAGTCCCCTAGGGGACGCCACTTTTACCCGCGTTTTGCGGGACTTCAAAGGCTCATTCGATTATTGAATGGGCCTTTTGTTTTTCTACTTCTCGGCATTGGTTACACTCTGCCTCTTCACTCATTGGGGAGCAGGCATGAGCTGGGATCTGGCAGCGCCGTTCATCATCGACCTTCGGGTCGGCAGCGAAGACATCGACGGCCTTGGCCATGCCAACAATGCGGTTTACGTGACGTGGCTGGAGCGGTGTGCCTGGCGTCATTCGCAGCGCCTGGGCCTGGACTTGGCCGAATACCGTCGGCTGGACCGGGCCATGGCCGTTGTTCGTCATGAAATCGACTATCTGGCGGCCGGCTATGAGGACGACGAGCTGCAACTAGGCACGTGGATCGTCGAATGGGACCAGCGTCTGCGCATGACTCGTCGTTTCCAGCTCAGGCGTCCAAGCGACGGCGTCACGCTGCTTCGTGCGCAGACCACCTTCGCCTGTATCGAGCTGTCCAGCGGCAGGCCTCGGCGCATGCCTGCCGAGTTCATCGAAGGCTATGGTCCGGCACTGATCGGTGCCTGATCGCCCCGTCTTTTTGCTAGACTCCCGCTTTTTCTCGAGACCCCAACATGCAAATTGCCCTGGCCCCCATGGAGGGTCTGGTCGACAACATCCTGCGCGACGTGCTGACCCGTGTCGGTGGCATCGACTGGTGTGTCACCGAGTTCATCCGCGTCTGCGATCGCCTGCTGCCGCCCTCGTCATTCGACAAGTTGGCGCCTGAGCTGCGCCATGGGGCTCAAACAGCGGCAGGTGTGCCCATGCGTGTGCAGTTGTTGGGCTCGGACCCCGTATGCCTGGCAGAGAATGCCGCGTTGGCTTGCGAGCTGGGTGCGCCGGTTATCGACCTGAACTTTGGTTGTCCGGCCAAGACCGTCAATAAATCCCGCGGTGGCGCCGTGCTGCTCAAGGAGCCTGAACTGCTGCACGCCATTGTCCATGAAGTTCGCCGCGCCGTACCTGCGCATATCCCTGTGACCGCCAAGATGCGTCTGGGCTTCGACAGTCCAGACGGTGCGCTGGAGTGCGGTACGGCGCTGGCCGAAGGCGGGGCAGCGCACCTGGTGGTGCATGCGCGAACCAAGGTCGAAGGTTACAAGCCGCCAGCCCATTGGGAATGGGTGGCGCGGGTGCAGGAAGTGGTTCAGGTACCGGTGTTCGCCAACGGCGAAATCTGGACGGTCGAGGACTGGCGGCGCTGCCGCGAGGTCAGCGGTGCCGAACACATCATGTTGGGGCGTGGTCTGGTGTCTCGGCCCGACTTGGCACTGCAGATCGCAGCAGCACACGAGGGGCGCGACTACCGACCTTTGGCCTGGTGCGAACTGTTGCCGCTGTTGCGCGAATTCTGGCGTCAGGCCCAGGCCAAGCTGTCGCCGCGCTATGCGCCAGGACGGATGAAGCAGTGGCTGGCCATGTTGACTCGCAGCTATCCAGAGGCCGTGGCACTGTTCGCCCAATTGCGCCGTGAAGACGACTGCCAGCGGATCAGTCAGTTGCTGGGCGTTGGAGTACTCACCGGGCAAGGCGTTGAATTGGATGTTGCCTGAAGGGCACACGAATTTTTTGCCGATGTCCCTTGAAACCGTTGTTGAAGACCTTATCTCTTGAGTACGCGATGCCGAAGTCGGGTCGCGAAGTGACTTACTTGCTGAATCTCAGGAGTTAATGACTATGACTACCGCGTTCTCCCTCGCTCCACTGTTCCGCCACTCCGTTGGCTTCGACCGTTTCAATGACTTGTTCGAGTCTGCGGCACGTAACGAGGCTGGTAGCAGCTACCCGCCCTACAACGTTGAAAAGCATGGTGATGACCAGTACCGCATCGTTATTGCCGCCGCCGGCCTGCAGGAGCAGGACCTTGATCTTCAGGTCGAGAAGGGTGTACTGACGGTCTCGGGTGGCAAGCGTGACAAGGCCGCCACCGAGGTGACCTATCTGCATCAAGGTATTGCCCAGCGCGCGTTCAAGCTGTCGTTCCGTCTGGCCGATCACATCGAGGTCAAGGCCGCCGACCTGGCCAACGGGCTGCTGAGCATCGACCTCCTGCGTGTCGTGCCGGAAGAAGCCAAGGCCAAGCGCATCCCAATCAATGGCGATAAGCCAGCGCTCAATTGATACCTTGAAACTGCTCGGTGAGCATCGATCGGGGCCGCTTTGCGGCTCCGATCTTGTTGGCGTTGCGCATCGTTCTACCTGATTTCTCTCGCCAGCCAGTCATGTGCGACCGCTTGTCTCAGCCAATAGACGGCGAAACTCAGCCAGAGCCAGTGGTCGGCTGAACAGATAACCCTGATAGAGATGACAGCCTTGGCGCTGGAGGAACGTCAGTTGTTCGGTCAACTCGACACCTTCGGCGATTACCGTAAGCCCGAGGCTGTGTGCCATGGCGACGATGGCGCGAACGATTTCCGCATCGTTCGAATCGTTGGGTGCATCGCGCACGAAGGTCTGATCGATCTTCAGTGCATCGACGGGCAACCGCTTGAGGTAGGTCAGCGAGGAATAGCCCGTGCCGAAATCGTCCATGGCGAAGGTCACGCCGTGACGCTTGAGCTCGCGCATCTTGCCGATGGTGTCCTCCAGGTTCTGGATCACGATCCCCTCGGTGATTTCCAGCTTGAGCATGTAGCGGGGCAGATGATGCTCGTCCAGGCTGCGCAAAACCCTTTCGACGAAATCATTCTGGCGAAATTGTTTGGGGCTGATGTTCACGCACAGGCTGAACTCACCAGCATCGATCAAGCCCTCATCCAGCAGGCGCGCGCAGGCCTCGCAGGCCTGGTCGAGGATCCAACTGCCCACCTCGAGTATCAGTCCGCTTTCCTCCAGCACCTGTATGAACAGCGCAGGGGATTGCTGCCCCAATTGTGGATGATGCCAGCGCAGCAAGACCTCTACGCCCACGATGCGATTGGCGCGCGCGTCAACCTGGGGCTGGAAGTGCAGCGCCAGTTCGTCACGCGACAGCGCCAAGCGCAGGTCGTTTTCCATGCGCAGCCGTTCGCTGGCGGCTTCCTGCATGGTGGTGTGAAACAGTTGCGTGGTGTTGCGTCCCGAGTCCTTGGCCCGGTACAGGGCGATGTCGGCACGTTTGAGCAGGTCGGCCGGGGTTGAGCCATGATCCGGAATCAGCGCTACGCCAATGCTCGGCGTCACCTGCAGGCGCTGACCATCCAGCGACATCGGTGCGGCCAGCAGCTCGCGCAAGGTGTCGGCCAGTTCGCGCACCTGGGCCTCGACCCGTTCGCGGCTGCCGGCCAGGCCGCTGAGCAGCACCACGAACTCGTCGCCACCCAGCCGCGCCACCGTATCCTCCAGACGTACGCTGGCTTCCAGGCGTGCGGTGATGATCTTGAGCACGGTATCGCCGACCGGGTGGCCGAGTGAATCGTTGATGTGCTTGAAATGATCCAGGTCCAGGAAGAGCAAGGCGCCGCGCAGATCATGGCGTTTGAGCAGGGCGATCTGCTGGCTCAGCCGATCGGTCAGCAGGGCGCGATTGGGCAGGTTGGTCAACGGGTCGTGGTAGGCCAGGTGACGAATCTGCGCCTGGGCATTCTTCAGTTGGCTGACGTCGCGTGCAGTCATCAACAGGCAGTCGGTGTCGTTGAGGCTGATCGGTTCGACCGAGACTTCCACGGTCAAGACCTCGCCCTGCTTGTTATGTCCGAGCATTTCCCGATGGTGCACCCGGCCATGCTCGCCGAGGTCTGCCAACAGCGCCGCGCGCTGCTTTTCGTCGGTCCAGATGCCCAATTCGAAAACGGTCCGGCCGACCACTTCGTGGCTGCTAAAGCCGGTCAGTCGGCAGAAGCCGTCGTTGACCTCCAGGTAACGACCGCTTTGACGTTCGGTGATGGTGATTGCATCGGGGCTTGAATGAAACGCTTTGGCGAACTTTTCCTCGCTGGCCTTCAGGGCGGACTCGGCGCGTTGTTGCTGGGTAATGTCGCGTAGCGTGGTCACGCTGCAAGGTCGGTTGTCGACTGTGATCAGGCGGCTGGAAATCATACAGGTCAGCGGTATGCCGCTCAGGTGGTTGACCACTACGGCAATGTTGCTCAAGCCCTGTTCGCGAATGACCCGCTCGATACGTTGGGCGCGGGCGTAAGGTTCGGCCCACAATCCGATCTGGTCGGGGCTGCGCCCTATCACCTGCGTGGCGGTCCAGCCGAACGTTTGGGTGAAGGCCGGGTTGATTTCGATGAACTGGCCGCTGTCCTGATCCAGAACGCAAATCGGATCGGGGCTTACCTGGAACAGGCTGGCGAATTTTTCCTCCGAGGCGCTCAGGCGCTGCTCGCGTTCGACCTGATCGGTAATGTCCAGCAATGTACCGGCCATGCGCAGCGGAGTGCCCTGATCATCCCGGTACAGCCGTGCTCGGCTTTCGATATAGCGCGAGGCGCCGTTTTCCAATTGCACCCGGTAGGTGATCTGGTAATTGCCCGCCGGCCCTTCGCGCAAACTGCGGTAGGCCTGGCGCATGGCGCTGCGTTCTTCTTCCGGCACACCTTCGAAGAACGCGTCGAACGACTCGTGGAAGGGGGCAGGGTCCAGGCCATGCAACTGCGCGGCGCGCGCTGAGCCATAGAGCATGCCGCTGGGGATGTGCCAGTCCCAGGTGCCCAGTTGTGCGGAGTCCAGCGCCAAGTCCAGGCGCTCTTGGCTGTCCTTGAGGGCTCGCTCGGCGCGCTTGCGCTCAGTGGTGTCGACAAAGGTGCTGACCAGATAAGTAATACCTTCGAGTTCAATGCCCTGGGTGCACAGAATGCCGTCCTGGACCCGGCCGGTCGCGGTGCGGAACTGCACTTCCATGGTCACCGGCTTGCCGCTGTTGCGGGTGGCGTCGAGCATTTGCTGGCCTTGTTCGGCGTGGACCCACATGCCCAGTTCGACACTGCTCTTGCCGATCACCAGCGCGCCGGGCCAGCCGAACATGGCCTCGAAGTGCTGGTTGACCTCGAAGATCATGCCGTCGTGGCGACGGGTCAGCAGGATCGCATTGGGACTGAGGTGGAAAAGGGTGGCAAAGCGCTTTTCCGAGTTGACCAGCGCGGCCTCTCGATCGCGCTGGCGGGTGATTTCGCGAATCACCCCGATCATCTGGCGGCGACCATTGTGATCGTGGGTCAGGCTGCCGTTTATTTCCAGCCAGTGCAGGCTGCCGTCGGGCCAGCGGATGCGATGGCGCATGGCTTGATCCGCCGGTTCGCCATCGACCACCGCCTGGAACAACTGGCGGGTTCGCGCACGGTCTTCTTCGGGGAGCAAATCCAGGTAATCGATACCTTCTGCCAGTGGGTGCTGCGGATCGAAGCCAAATAGCGCCTGGGTGCCGCGCGACCAGCTCACCCGGCCTGTTTCGATATCCCACAGCCACGCGCCGAGGCGCGCACCGTTGAGTGCAGTGAGCAATTGCGGGGCGTTCTGCCACGCCTGCTCCGATTCCAATGGGTCGACTGCAGGAATATGAGGCAGGCGCGGGTAGGTTTTGTCTGGTTTGGGCATGGCTTGCAGACCTTCGGCAGATGAAGCTCGCTATGGATCACACGCCGTACCGCGATGCAGTCAGGCAGGCTCGCGCTGGCTGTCGAGCAAGGCCATGAACGCCCTGGCCGCATTGGACAGCGTTCGTTCCGTATGCAGGATGTAGCCTAGCTGGCGAGACAGGCATATGCCGGGCAAAGCGATGGATGCGACCTGCCCATCGAGCATGGTGCGCGGTAGAACGCTCCAGGCCAGACCAATGGACACCATCATCTTGATAGTCTCCAGGTAGTTGGTGCTCATGGCGATGTTTGGCGTCAGTCCCTGGCTCTCGAACAGGCGTTGCACGATGTGATGAGTGAACGTATTACCGCCGGGGAACACGGCGGGATGGCGTGCGACATCGGCCAGTCGAACGTGGCTGTCGCGTGCCAGTGGGTGCTCTGGGGCGGCGACGAAATCCAGTGCGTCGTCCCAGACAGGGGTGGCCCGAATCAGGTGATGAGGCTCGGGGGCCAGGGTGATCACGGCAATTTCTGCGCGGCCGTGGAGAACTTCGTCGTAGGCCGCTTCTGAATCGAGAAACTGGATATCCAGCGCCACGCCAGGGTATTCCCGGGTGAACGCCCGCAGGACCGGGGGCAGGCGGTGTAGGCCGATATGGTGGCTGGTGGCCAGAGTCAGGCGGCCGGTCACTTCTCCTGTCAAATTGGTCAGTGCACGCCGTGTGTCGTCCAGTACATTGACGATCTGGTAAGCACGCGGGAGCAGGGCTCGCCCGGCCTCGGTCAGGCTCACCTCGCGGCCGAGTCGATCGAAAAGGCGTACGCCCAGTAGCTGCTCCAGGCCTGCGATGCGTTTGCTGACCGCCGGTTGGGTCAAATGCAGGCGCTCAGCAGCACTCGAGAAGCTGCCGGTTTCAGCAATCGCAATGAAGGCACTGAGGTTTGCCAGATCCACGCTTTCGAATTCCTTTTGGTTATCCAAAGCATAAAAATTATGAATTTGAGTTATTCAATCTAGCCCTTTAGCATCGACCGTACAAGCCAAGGGGTTATTGGCATAGAAATACGCTGATGAGGAACAGTCTGATGGCTGGCAAAACGCTTTACGACAAACTCTGGGATGCGCACGAAGTCAAGCGACGCGACGATGGTTCGTCCTTGATTTACATCGACCGTCACATCATCCACGAAGTGACTTCGCCCCAGGCCTTCGAAGGCCTGCGCCTGGCCAACCGCCAGCCATGGCGCATCGACGCCAATATCGCCACCCCTGACCACAATGTGCCGACCACGCCTGAACGCAAGGGCGGTATCGAGGCCATCGCCGACCAGGTCTCGCGTTTGCAGGTGCAGACGCTCGACGAGAACTGCGACGAATATGGCATCGTCGAATTCAAGATGAACGACGAGCGCCAAGGCATCGTGCACGTGATCAGCCCCGAGCAAGGCGCGACATTGCCGGGCATGACCGTTGTCTGCGGCGATTCGCACACCTCCACGCACGGCGCTTTCGGCGCGTTGGCCCATGGCATCGGTACGTCGGAAGTCGAGCATGTGCTCGCCACGCAGTGCCTGGTCGCCAAGAAAATGAAGAACATGCTGGTGCGGGTCGAGGGGCAGTTGCCTGCCGGCGTCACCGCCAAGGACATCGTGCTGGCGGTCATCGGCAAGATCGGTACCGCTGGTGGCAACGGTCATGCCATGGAGTTCGCCGGTAGCGCTATCCGCGCATTGTCCATGGAAGGCCGCATGACCATCTGCAACATGTCCATCGAGGCCGGTGCCCGCGTCGGCCTGGTCGCCGTAGACGACACCACGATTGCCTACGTCCAAGGACGCCCCTACGCGCCCAATGACGAGCAGTGGCCGCATGCGGTCCAGGTCTGGAAAGGGCTGGTATCCGACGCGGATGCCGTGTTCGACACTGTTGTCGAACTGGATGCCGCCCAGATCAAGCCGCAAGTGAGCTGGGGCACGTCGCCCGAAATGGTGCTGGCGGTCGATCAACGTGTTCCGGATCCGGCGGCCGAGCCAGACCTGATCAAGCGTGGCTCGATCGAGCGCGCCCTCAAGTACATGGGGCTGGCAGCCAATCAGGCCATTACCGATATCAAGCTCGACCGCGTGTTCATCGGATCGTGCACCAACTCGCGCATCGAAGACTTGCGCGCAGCGGCCGAGATCGCCAAGGGCCGCAAGGTGGCGGCGAACGTCAAGCAGGCGTTGGTGGTGCCGGGATCGGGGCTGGTCAAGGCCCAGGCCGAGCGCGAGGGGCTGGACAAGATCTTCCTCGAAGCCGGCTTCGAATGGCGTGAGCCAGGTTGCTCGATGTGCCTGGCGATGAATCCGGACCGCCTGGAGAGCGGCGAGCATTGTGCCTCTACCTCCAACCGTAACTTCGAGGGGCGTCAGGGCGCAGGTGGGCGTACCCATTTGGTCAGCCCGGCCATGGCCGCCGCTGCGGCGGTGACTGGCCACTTCATCGATGTCCGCGAGTTGATCCAAGGGAGCGCAGCATGAAAGCCTTCACCCAGCACACCGGTCTCGTGGCGCCGTTGGATCGGGCCAACGTCGATACCGACCAGATCATTCCCAAGCAGTTTCTCAAGTCGATCAAGCGCACCGGCTTCGGCCCCAACCTGTTCGATGAGTGGCGTTACCTGGATGTAGGTCAGCCCTACCAGGACAACAGCAAGCGCCCTCTGAACCAGGAGTTCGTGCTCAACCACGCCCGCTACCAAGGCGCCAGCGTGCTGCTGGCACGGGAGAACTTCGGCTGCGGTTCGAGCCGCGAGCATGCGCCTTGGGCGCTGGATGAGTACGGCTTTCGCAGCGTCATTGCGCCGAGCTTCGCCGACATCTTCTTCAACAACAGTTTCAAGAACGGCTTGCTGCCGATCATCCTGGCCGACGAAGAAGTGGACGAGTTGTTCAGGCAGGTCGAGGCCAATCCGGGTTATCAGTTGACCATCGACCTGCAGGCCCAGGCCGTCACTCGCCCGGACGGCAAGGTTTTGCATTTCGAGATCGACGCCTTCCGCAAGCACTGCCTGCTCAATGGCCTGGATGATATTGGCCTGACCTTGCAGGATGACGACGCCATCAAGGACTTCGAAATCGGGCACCGCGCTGCGCAGCCGTGGTTGTTTCGCGACGCTTGAGTGAGCGGGCCAGACGCACCGCATCTTGAAACGACCCATGAGGATCGACACCATGACCAGCAGCACCCACGCCGATGTGGTCCAGCGCCAGTTCGGCGAACAGGCCAGCGCTTATCTCAGCAGCCCCGTACATGCCCAGGGCACCGAGTTCGCTCTGCTGCAGGCTGAGCTGCAAGGCCAAGGCGCTGCGCGGGTGCTGGACCTGGGGTGTGGTGCCGGCCATGTCAGCTTCCAGGTGGCGCCCTTGGTGGCCGGGGTGGTGGCCTACGATCTCTCGCAGTCGATGCTCGATGTGGTTGCCAGTACGGCGGCGGCGCGTGGGTTGAACACTATCGTCACCGAGCGCGGCGCGGCCGAGCGTCTGCCATTCCCCGATGCCTCTTTCGAGTACGTCATCAGTCGTTATTCGGCGCATCACTGGAGCGACCTGGGTCTGGCCCTGCGGGAGGTGCGCCGGGTACTCAAGCCCGGTGGCGTGGCTGCTTTCATCGACGTCATGTCGCCGGGCAGCCCGCTGCTCGACACCTACCTGCAAAGCGTCGAAGTCCTGCGCGACACCAGTCATGTGCGCGATTACTCTGCCGACCAGTGGCTGCGCCAGGTCAGTGATGCGGGGCTGTTCACCCGCAGCCACAGCCGCCAGCGTTTGCACTTGGAATTCGCCTCCTGGGTCGAGCGCATGCGCACACCCGAGCCCATGCGCGTGGCCATCCGCCAGTTGCAGCGGGCCATGGGAGAGGAAGTGCGGCAGTATTATCAGATCCAAGCCGACGGCTCCTTCAGCACGGATGTCATTGTGCTGTGGGCCGAGCGCTAGCATTTCGGCGCGGCGCATCCAGCCGCGCTGCTTGAACGAATAGAGGAAAGCATGAGCAAACAGATTCTGATTCTCCCAGGTGATGGCATCGGCCCGGAAATCATGGCCGAGGCCGTCAAGGTGCTGAACCTGGCCAACGAAAAGTTTGGCCTGGGTTTCAGCCTGGCGCACGATGTGATCGGCGGCGCGGCCATCGACAAACACGGCGTGCCGTTGGCCGATGAAACGCTGGAGCGCGCGCGCAACGCCGATGCTGTGCTGCTGGGCGCTGTCGGTGGACCGAAGTGGGACAAGATCGAGCGTGACATCCGTCCCGAGCGTGGCCTGCTGAAGATCCGCGCACAACTGGGCCTGTTCGCCAACCTGCGTCCGGCGATCCTCTACCCGCAACTGGCGCAGGCTTCTTCGCTCAAGCCGGAGATCGTGTCCGGTCTGGACATCCTCATCGTCCGCGAGTTGACCGGCGGTATCTACTTCGGCGCACCTCGTGGTCAGCGCGAGTTGCAGGGCGGCGAGCGTCAGGCCTACGACACCTTGCCGTACAGCGAGAGCGAAGTGCGTCGTATCGCCCGTGTCGGCTTCGACATGGCCCGCGTGCGCGGCAAGAAGCTGTGCTCGGTCGACAAGGCCAACGTCCTGGCATCCAGCCAGCTCTGGCGTGAAGTGGTCGAAGAGGTGGCCAAGGACTATCCGGACGTCGAGCTCAGCCATATGTACGTGGACAACGCCGCCATGCAACTGGTCCGCGCACCCAAGCAGTTCGATGTGGTGGTCACCGATAACATGTTCGGAGACATCCTTTCGGACGAAGCTTCCATGCTGACCGGCTCCATCGGCATGTTGCCCTCTGCGTCGCTGGACGCCGACAACAAGGGCATGTACGAGCCGTGCCATGGCTCGGCGCCGGACATCGCCGGGCAAGGCATCGCCAACCCACTGGCGACCATTCTTTCGGTGTCCATGATGCTGCGCTACAGCTTCAACCAGCAGGTGGCCGCCGAGGCCATCGAGCGTGCCGTCAGCCTGGTGCTCGACCAAGGGCTGCGTACCGGCGACATCTGGTCGGCCGGTTGCACCAAGGTCGGTACCCAGGAAATGGGCGACGCAGTAGTCGCGGCTCTGCAGAATCTGTAATCTCTCTGGCCCGCCGTCGTTTCCCCTCGACGGTGGCCCACTTTTTAGCAAAGGTGTAGTTGCGATGAAACGTGTAGGTCTGATCGGTTGGCGCGGTATGGTCGGTTCCGTGCTCATGCAGCGGATGCTGGAAGAGCAGGACTTCGACCTTATCGAGCCGGTGTTCTTCACCACCTCCAATGTCGGCGGCCAGGGCCCGAACGTGGGCAAGGATACGGCGCCGCTCAAGGACGCCTATTCGATCGAAGAGCTCAAGACCCTCGACGTGATCCTGACCTGCCAGGGTGGCGACTACACCAACGAAGTCTTCCCCAAGCTGCGCGAAGCAGGCTGGCAAGGCTACTGGATCGACGCCGCGTCGTCCCTGCGCATGCAGGACGATGCAGTCATCATTCTCGACCCGGTCAACCGCAAGGTCATCGACCATCAACTGGACGCTGGCACCAAGAACTACATCGGCGGCAACTGCACCGTCAGTCTGATGCTGATGGGCTTGGGCGGGCTGTTCGAGGCCGGTCTGGTGGAGTGGATGAGCGCCATGACCTACCAGGCAGCCTCCGGTGCAGGCGCGCAGAACATGCGTGAGCTGATCCGGCAGATGGGCGGTATCCATGCCGCGGTAGCGGACGAACTGGCCAATCCCGCCAGTGCCATTCTCGACATCGACCGCAAGGTCGCCGAGACCATGCGCGGTGATGGCTTCCCCACCGAAAACTTCGGTGTGCCGCTGGCCGGTAGCCTGATTCCGTGGATCGACAAGGAATTGCCCAACGGTCAGAGCCGTGAGGAATGGAAGGCCCAGGCCGAAACCAACAAGATTCTCGGTCGCTTCAAAAGCCCGATTCCGGTCGACGGCATCTGCGTGCGGATCGGCGCCATGCGTTGCCACAGCCAGGCACTGACCATCAAGCTGAACAAGGATGTGCCGCTGGCCGATATCGAAGGCATGATCAGCCAGCACAATCCGTGGGTTAAGTTGGTACCCAATCAGCGCGAGATCAGCATGCAGGAACTGAGTCCGACTCAGGTCACTGGCACCCTGAACGTTCCGGTTGGCCGTCTGCGCAAGCTGAACATGGGCTCGCAGTACCTTGGGGCATTCACAGTCGGCGACCAACTGCTGTGGGGCGCAGCCGAACCGCTGCGCCGCATGCTGCGGATTCTTCTGGAGCGTTGATCGCTTCGGCGTGTCGAAAAACCCGTGCCGGGCAACCGCACGGGTTTTTTGTTTGTCCGTCAATCAAGTACAGTGCCGCTCCCGCCGTTCCCGTACAAGGATTCAAAGCATGAGCCAAGCCTTAGATATCGCCGTCGTCGGCGCCACCGGCAGTGTCGGTGAAGCCCTGGTGCAGATCCTCGAGGAGCTTCAGTTTCCAGTGGCAACCCTGCATTTGTTGGCGAGCATGGAGTCAGCGGGCAGCAGTGTGATGTTCGCCGGCAAGAAGGTCCGTGTGCGCGAAGTCGACAGTTTCGATTTTGCTCAGGTCAAGCTGGCGTTCTTCGCCGCTGGTGCGGCGGTGAGCCGCAGTTTTGCGAGTAAGGCGCGTGAGGCTGGGTGTTCGGTGATCGACCTCTCTGGCGGGCTCGAAGAGGCGTTGAGCATCGTACCGGAGGCCAACCCTGAGGCGCTGGACGGGCTAAAGCTGCCCGTAGTGGTGTCGAGCCCGAGCAGCGGTGCGATCGCCTTGGCGGTGGCGCTGGCACCGCTTCGAGGTGTGCTCGATATCGAGCGAATTCAGGTCATGGCCTGCCTGGCCGTGTCGTCGCAGGGACGCGAGGCCGTGAACGAACTGGCCAGACAGACTGCCGAGTTGCTCAACGCACGCCCTCTCGAGCCGCGCTTCTTCGATCGGCAGGTGGCGTTCAACCTGCTGGCGCAAGTGGGCGCTACCGATGAGCAGGGGCACGGCACCCTGGAGCGGCGCTTGGTCAGTGAGAGTCGCGTGCTGTTGGGGCTGCCTGAGCTGAAGATTTCTGTGAGCTGCGTTCAAGTCCCAGTGTTTTTCGGCGATAGCTTCAGTGTGTCCGTACAAAGCCGAATTCCCGTGGATGTGCAGGTGGTCAAGCTGGCGCTGGATGGCGCTGCCAGCGTCGAACGCGTGGAGAATGACGATTATCCGACGCCAGTGGGTGACGCAGTGGGGCAGGACGTGGTCTATGTTGGTCGTGTACGCCAGGGAATCGACGCGGATCACCAACTCGATCTGTGGTTGACGACCGACAACGTGCGCAAGGGCGCGGCCCTCAACGCCGTACAATTGGCGCAATTGTTGATTAAAAAAATGGCGTAAAAGATACTGGCCAGCACATTTGTCCTACGCCTGGCAGGTATTGGGGACGATTCATACAAGGGAACAGGTCCATGCTTCGAATTCGCAAATTGGTTCTGGCTATCGCGGCCGCTTCGGCGCTGTCGTCCGGCATGGCCAATGCACTCGGTCTTGGCGAGCTGACCCTCAAGTCGGCGCAGAACCAGCCGCTGGACGCCGAGATCGAGCTGCTCGATGTACGCGACCTGACCCCTGCGGAGGTGGCGCCTAGCCTGGCGCCCGCCGAGGAGTTCGCCAAGGCTGGCGTGACGCTACCGGCCTATCTGCAGGACCTGAGCTTCACCCCGGTGATCAACCCCAACGGCCGCAGCGTGCTGCGTGTCACCTCCAGCAAGCCGCTGCCCGAGCCTGTCATCAAGTTTCTGGTGCAAGTGATGTGGCCGCAAGGGCGCCTGCTGCGTGACTACAGCGTTGCGCTCGACGCGCCGCAAGCTGCCACTGCCGCGCCAGCGCAGGGAACCGTCAACCCGGCGACCACTGCGGGCAGCTACACCACCCGTCAGCGTGACACGCTCTGGCAAATCGCTGCGCGCAATACCCAGGGTGGCTCGATTCAACAAACCATGCTGGCGATCCAGGCTTTGAATCCTGACGCCTTCATCGGTAACAACATCAACCAGCTCAAGACCGGCCAGGTGCTGCGCCTGCCGGATCAGCAGCAGATCCGCGCCATCCCCCAGGGCGAAGCGATTCGTGAGGTGGCCGAACAGTACGCCGCCTGGCGCGAAGGACGGCGCCTGGGGCCTCGCGCTCGGCAATTGGACGCGACCCGTCGTGGCGCCGCCGATGCTGCCCCGGCACGGATTGCCCAAGGCGATAACCTGCGCCTGGTCTCACCGAATAACCAAGGTGCTGCGAATGACGCCAAGGCCCTCAGCGACAAATTGGCGGTCGCTCAGGAGAGCCTGGATACCAGTCGCCGTGACAACGAAGAACTGCAGAGTCGAATGACCGATCTGCAAAGCCAGTTGGACAAGCTGCAGCGCCTGATCGAACTGAAGAATGATCAACTGGCGCGTCTGCAGGCTCAAGGTGACGCGGCGCCGGCCGCTACGGTAGCGCCGCCGCCGGTCGAGCCTGCGGTGAATGCCCAACTGACGCCGGCCGAACCTGTGGTCGTACCCCCTCCGGCTGCGGTCGACACCGCGCCGGTGCCGGAGCCAGAGACCGCTGCCCAGCCCCAGACCGAACCGAGCATGCTCGACGATCTGCTGGGTAATCCGTTGTTGCTGGGACTGTTGGCCGGTTCGGCGTTCCTGGTCCTGCTGCTGTTGCTGCTGCTTCTGGCGCGCAAGCGCAAGGCGCAGCAAGAGGCGGAAAAACATCTGCGCATGGCGCGGGCGCTGGCCGAGGACGATGAGCGCGGGCCGGACCCAGACTTGCCGCCAGGCAGCTTCGATGGCCTGGACGTGTCTGCCCCCACGGTGACCCTGTCGCCGGCGGTGGTGGCGGCCTCTGCAGCGGCCGCCGCCGCGGCTGAGAAGCCGGTCGCTGCCAGTGCGCCTGTGGTTGCCGATCGCTATGCCGCACTGTTGGCCGAGGTCGATGACAGTGTCGCCAAGGGGCGTCTGAACCACGCCGCTAGCCTGCTTGAACCTATTGTGGCTGCTGAGCCGCAGCGCAGCGACCTGCGCCTGAAGTTGATGGAGGTCTATGCGCGTCAAGGCGATCAACACGCCTTTGCCGAGCAGGAGCACCAGTTGGCCGACACCCCGGAGAATCAGGGTGAAGTCGAAGGCATCAAGCAGCGTTACCCGGCCATGGTTGCCGTCGTGGCTGCGACGGCAGCCGTCGGGCTCGGAGCCGCCGCTTTGGCAGCAGAGCAGGATGAGCAATATGTCCAGGAGCTGTTGCAGGACCCAGAGCCGCTAGTCGAGGCGCAGCCTGAGCCCGTGCAAGCCGTCGAGCCCGCGCCGCAGGACGCGAGCGAAGCTGACGTCGAATCCATCACGGCCACGCCGGATTTGGGCGACGACTTCGACCTGAGCCTGGATGACGACCTGCTGTTGGACGAGCCGCTCGACGCGCCGGTGCTCGACGCCCCAGAAGCACCGCAGGCCGACCAGATGCAGAGCGGCGCAGACGACGATTTCGAGGCGCTGCTGGCGCAGGCTCAGGCGCAGGCTCAGCCGCAGCCACTGGATGATCTGGCGGACTTCGACCTGGATGTCGGTGAGCCTGCTGCTGCCACGCCAGCCGCAGACAGCGAGACGCCCGTTGATGTCGCTGCCGAGCTTGCGGCGTTCGACGAGATTCCTGAGTTCGATCCGATTTCCGAACTGGAACTGCCGGAGGACTTCGACCTGTCGTTGTCGCTGGATGACGCAACACCCGCCGACAAGCATTTCGCGTCTGAGCTCGATGATGTCAACGCCGAACTGGACAAGCTTTCGCAGAGTCTGGCGTCGCCTTCGCTGGAACCGCATTTCACCGCCGAGGATGCGGCGCTCGAGCCCGAAGCCCTGGACGACCTGGATTTCGATTTCTTCTCCGGGACCGATGAGGTGGCGACCAAGCTGGACCTGGCGCGTGCCTACATCGATATGGGGGACCATCAGGGGGCCCGCGACATCCTCGATGAAGTGGTCAAGGATGGTGACGATACCCAGCGTCAGGAAGCCGAGGACATGCTCTCGCGTCTGGTCTGACAGGCAGCGTGCTTGAGGTGGATGACGGCAGCCCAGTGGGCTGCCGTTTTCTTTATAATGGCCGCCTTTCGATCAGCTCCACAGGTTTGGCTTTCTTGGACATCAACGACATCGAGGCGGCCGAGTCGGCCGCCGAAGGCTACTCGCGCATCGCCCTGGGCGTGGAATACAAAGGGTCGCGCTATCGCGGCTGGCAGCGTCAGGCCAGCGGCGTGCCCAGTGTCCAGCAGGCGCTGGAGCAGGCGTTGTCGAAGGTCGCCGACGCGCCGATCAGCGTGGTGTGCGCCGGGCGCACCGATGCCGGTGTGCACGGTTGTGGTCAAGTGGTGCACTTCGACACGTGCGCGGTGCGCGACGAGCGCGCCTGGACCTTGGGCAGCAATTTCAACCTGCCCCACGACATCAGTGTGGTCTGGGCGCGGCCAATGCCTGCGCACTTTCACGCACGATTCAAGGCGACCGCTCGGCGCTACCGCTACGTGATCTACAACGATCCGATCCGTCCGGCGCACCTCGCCGAGGAAGTGACCTGGAATCATCGCCCGCTGGACATCGCCGCGATGGCCCAGGCGGCCGAGTACCTGCTCGGCACTCATGACTTCAGCGCGTTTCGCGCCAGCCAGTGTCAGGCGAAGTCGCCGATCAAGCACATCCATCACCTGCGTGTGACGCGCCACGGTCGCATGATCGTGCTGGATGTACGTGCCACCGCTTTCCTGCATCACATGGTGCGCAACATCGCCGGCGTGCTGATGACCATCGGCGCCGGCGAGCGGCCGGTGGAGTGGGCACGGCAGGTGCTGGAGGGGCGCAATCGGCGCGAAGGCGGTGTCACCGCCCACCCCTACGGCCTTTATCTGGTGCAGGTGGAGTACCCGGACGAGTTCGCGCTACCGCAGCGTTACATCGGTCCACACTTTCTCACCGGCTACGAGTCGCTGTCCGACTGACGGGCGATACGTCATTTGCTAACATCCGGCCCTTCACCGATCACCCAGGGTTGTCGTCCATGAGCAACGTGCGCACCAAGATCTGTGGCATCACCCGCATCGAGGATGCCCTGGCGGCTGCCGAAGCGGGAGCCGACGCCATCGGCTTCGTGTTCTATGCCAAGAGCCCGCGCGCGGTGGATGTACGCCAGGCCCGGGCCATCATCGCCGCGCTGCCGCCTTTCGTCACCACCGTGGGCCTGTTCGTCAATGCTTCGCGTTGCGAGCTGAGCGAGATCCTCGAAGTGGTCCCGCTGGACCTGCTACAGTTCCACGGCGATGAAACACCGGCCGATTGCGAGGGGTACCATCGTCCGTGGATCAAAGCGCTGCGCGTGCGCCCGGGCGACGATCTGCAGGCGGCCTGCGAGCACTACCATGGCGCCCGCGGCATTCTGCTCGATACCTACGTGCCGGGTGTGCCGGGCGGTACGGGTGAAGCGTTCGACTGGTCGCTGGTGCCGGCAGGCCTGAGCAAGCCCATCATTCTGGCCGGAGGATTGTCGGCGGGTAACGTCGCTCAGGCGATTCGCCAGGTTCGACCCTATGCGGTCGATGTCAGTGGCGGGGTCGAACAGGCCAAGGGCATCAAGGATGCGGGCAAGATCGATGCCTTCCTCGAGGCGGTCAGGCTGGCATGAGCTTGGATGTGACGGTTGGCCGTGCGCCATCGTCCATAGCTATCGCAGCGCGATGCTGCCGGGCCGGCCCTGCGGGGCGGGCCATCAGAACACGCGGCGCCGCGGGCGTCGGCGTACAGGTTGAAGGTGGAGTGGTGCAACGGGTGGTCCCGTTGGCCGGTCCATCATCGTTTTGAACACGATTTTGAGCTCAAGGGTCGGGGCAGGGCAGGCGACAGTCAGCCCGCCACCGGCCGGAACGGGAGAAATAGAGCATGAGCAACTGGTTGGTAGACAAACTGATCCCTTCGATCATGCGTTCCGAGGTGAAGAAGAGCTCGGTACCGGAGGGCCTGTGGCACAAGTGCCCATCCTGCGAAGCCGTGCTGTATCGTCCGGAGCTGGAAAAAACCCTCGACGTCTGCCCCAAGTGCAACCATCACATGCGCATCGGTGCCCGTGAGCGTATCGATATCTTCCTCGATGCCGAAGGGCGTGCCGAATTGGGTGCCGACCTGGAGCCGGTCGACCGTCTGAAATTCCGTGATGGCAAGAAGTACAAGGACCGCCTGACCGCTGCTCAGAAGCAGACGGGCGAAAAAGATGCCCTGGTGTCGGTCAGTGGAACGCTGATGGGTCTTCCGGTTGTCGTCAGTGCCTTCGAGTTCTCGTTCATGGGCGGTTCCATGGGCGCCATCGTCGGTGAACGGTTCGTCCGCGCTGCAAACCATGCGCTGGAACACCGTTGCCCGATGATCTGCTTCTCCGCCTCGGGTGGTGCGCGCATGCAGGAAGCGCTGATCTCGCTGATGCAGATGGCCAAGACCTCTGCGGTGCTGGCACGTCTGCGTGAAGAAGGCATTCCGTTCATTTCGGTGCTGACCGATCCGGTCTACGGTGGTGTATCGGCCAGTCTGGCCATGCTGGGCGACGTCATCGTCGGCGAGCCCAAGGCGCTGATCGGCTTCGCCGGCCCACGCGTGATCGAGCAGACCGTGCGCGAGAAGCTTCCCGAGGGCTTCCAGCGCAGCGAATTCCTGCTGGAGCACGGCGCCATCGACCTGATCATTTCGCGTCAGGAACTGCGTCCGCGCCTGGCCCGACTGCTGGCGCAAATGACCGGCCAGGCCACGCCTGAGCAGGCCCAAGAAGCCGCCGTCGTCGCGTGATGAGCGAGCGTACCCTGGGTGAGTGGCTCGCTTACCTGGAACAACTGCATCCCTCGGCGATCGACATGGGCCTCGAGCGATGCCGGCAGGTGCTGGCGCGCCTCGACCTGGGGCGCCTGGCTGCGCGAGTGGTGACGGTAACCGGCACCAATGGCAAAGGCTCGACCTGTGCCTTCGTCGCCGCGCTGTTGCGCGCCCAGGGGCTCAAGGTGGGTGTCTACAGCTCGCCGCACCTGGTGCGCTACAACGAGCGGGTACAGATCGATGGCAACGAGGCCAGCGACCGTGACCTGTGTCGGGCCTTCGCTGCCGTAGAGGCCGCGCGTGGCGAAATCTCCCTGACCTATTTCGAGATGGGTACCCTGGCGGCCTTCTGGTTGTTCAGGCAGTCGTCCTTGGATGCCGTTGTGCTCGAAGTGGGGCTGGGCGGGCGTCTGGACGCCGTCAACCTGATCGACGCCGACCTGTCGCTGGTGACCAGCATCGGCGTGGACCATGTCGACTATCTGGGCGATACCCGGGAGCAGGTGGCCTTCGAGAAAGCCGGTATCTTCCGGCAAGGCACGCCAGCCTTGTGCGGCGATCTCGACCCGCCCCAGCCGCTGCTGGACAAAGTGTCCGAATTGGCTTGCCCGTTCTTCTTGCGCGGGCGCGATTTCGACCTGGCGAGCACTGACGCACATTGGCAATGGCGTGGTACCACGCTCAGGGGCGAGGCGGTGGAGTTGGTCGATCTGCCCCAGCTCGACTTGCCGATGGAGAACGCAGCCCTGGCAGTGCAGGCGTACCTGCTGATGGATCTGCCCTGGGTTGCGTCGGATATCGCCCGGGCGCTGCTGGGTACCCGCATGACCGGCCGCCTCGACCGTCGCACGGTGACGTGGCGCGGCCAACGGTTGGAATTGCTCCTGGATGTCGGCCACAACCCCCATGCTGCCGAGTACCTGGCACGCCGCTTGGCCACCCGGCCTGTCTCCGGGCGCCGCCTGGCGGTGTTCGGGCTGCTGGCGGACAAAGATCTCGAGGGCGTGGTCGCGCCGTTGCTGCCACTGGTCGACTCCTGGGCGGTGGCGCCGCTTGAGACGCCGCGCAGTCGCACCGGGCAGGAGCTTGCCATGGCCTTGACGAACCACGGCGCGACGGTGAAGTCATATGCCAGTGTCGCCGCTGCCCTCGAGGGGCAATGTGCGCAGGCAACGGCAGATGACCAGATCCTGCTGTTCGGTTCGTTTTTCTGCGTCGGCCAGGCCCTTGAATGGCTTGAGCGGCAGGCCCTGGAGGATGGAGTAGATGGCAGTGCTGGATAAGGGAATGAAGCAGCGCATGGTGGGTGCGCTGGTGCTGGTGGCGCTGGCGGTGATCTTCCTGCCCATGCTGTTCACCCGTGAGGACGAGATGCGCCAGGTGCATGTCGAAGTGCCTCAAGCCCCGGCGATGCCAAGCCCGTCCGAGGTCAAGGTCGAGCCGGTCCAAGTGCCTGAGCCTCAGCCGCTGCCCGATCTTTCCGAGCAGGCGCCGGTGGTGGTCGATGAGTCCACAGCGCCTCCCAGCGCTCCCAGCCAGCCGATCACGCCGTCGCCGTCGCAGAACACCCAGCCCGCCGCCGCGAAGCCTCAGGCGCCCGTTGCCGATGCCAAGGTCGAAAGTCGTGCTGCACAACCGGCTGCCCAGCCCCCTGCGGCCAGTGCAACGGCCAGCAAGCCGGCGGCAGCTTCCAAGGTCGATGCCAATGGTTTGCCGGTGAGTTGGTCGATCCAATTGGCCAGCCTGTCCAATCGTGCAGGCGCCGACACTCTGCAGAAAACCCTGCGCAGCCAAGGCTACAACGCCTACATTCGCTCCACCGGTGGACTGAATCGGGTATTCGTCGGCCCGATCATTGACCGTGCCGAAGCCGAGCGTCTACGCGATACGATCAACCGCCAGCAGAGCCTCAAGGGCATCGTTGTGCGCTTCCAGCCTGAGCGCGGTTGAGTCCATGCGGCCCTGTTCAGCCTGCGCTCAAGCGTCGGCCAAACAGGGCCTTTTTGTGCGCGCGGGTGGGGTGCCGAGGCTTGTTAAGTTGTCTTGGAAGTCAAGCTGCAAGCCTGCAACGGCGTGACTTTCCGCTTACCCCACGCCCTTTGCTCTGCTAAAATGCGCCGCCTCAAACGTCTGCAGGCCGTACCGTGGCATTTACCTGGGTTGATTGGGCGATCATCGCGATCATCGCCATTTCCTCACTGATCAGTCTCAAGCGCGGTTTCGTCAAGGAAGCCTTGTCCCTGCTCATCTGGATCGTTGCCGGCGCGGTGGCGTGGATGTTCGGCGGGTCCCTGTCGCAGTACCTGGAAAGCTATATCCAGACGCCTTCGGCACGGGTCATCGCAGGCTGCACCATTCTCTTCATCGCCACGCTGCTGGTGGGGGCGATGATCAATTTCCTCATCGGCGAGCTGATCCGCGTGACCGGGCTGTCCGGCACCGATCGCTTTCTCGGCATGGCCTTCGGCGCCGCGCGCGGAGGCTTGCTGGTGGTGGTGGCCGTCGGGCTGCTCAGCCTGGGTCCGGTACAACAGGATTCGTGGTGGCAGGAATCACGCCTGATACCACAGTTTCTATTGGTCGCCGACTGGTCGAAGAACCTGATCCTGGGCTTCGCGGGTCAGTGGATGTCCAATGGGATCAGCTCACCGGTTGATCTTCCGTTCAAGGAACAGTTGCTCGGACCTTCCCGGCCCTGAGCGCTTTTCACTCCGTTTCATCAAAGTAGGGGTTGCGTCGCATGTGTGGCATCGTCGGTATCGTCGGTAAGTCGAACGTCAATCAGGCGCTGTATGACGCGCTAACGGTCCTCCAGCACCGCGGCCAGGACGCTGCCGGTATCGTGACCAGCCATGATGGCCGGTTGTTCCTGCGCAAGGATAATGGCCTGGTGCGCGATGTATTCCAGCAGCGCCACATGCAGCGCCTGGTCGGTCACATGGGCATCGGCCACGTGCGCTACCCCACCGCGGGCAGCTCGACTTCGGCCGAGGCCCAGCCGTTCTATGTCAACTCGCCGTACGGCATCACCTTGGCGCACAACGGTAATTTGACCAACGTCGAGCAGTTGGCCAAGGAGATCTACGAGTCCGACCTGCGTCACGTCAACACCAACTCCGACTCGGAAGTGCTGCTCAACGTGTTTGCCCACGAGCTGGCCGTACGCGGCAAGCTGCAGCCGACCGAGGACGATGTGTTCGCGGCGGTGTCCCATGTGCACAGCCGCTGTGTCGGTGGCTACGCCGTGGTGGCGATGATCACCGGCTACGGTATCGTCGGTTTCCGTGACCCCAACGGCATTCGTCCGGTGGTCTTCGGCCAGCGCCACACCGACGAAGGCGTCGAGTACATGATTGCCTCCGAAAGCGTGGCCCTGGACGTGCTGGGCTTTACCCTGATCCGCGACCTGGCGCCGGGCGAAGCGGTGTACATCACCGAAGACGGACAGATGCACACCAAGCAGTGCGCTGATGCCCCCCTGTTGCAACCGTGCATCTTCGAGCACGTCTACCTGGCCCGCCCCGACTCCATCATGGATGGCGTGTCGGTGTACAAGGCGCGTCTGCGCATGGGTGAGAAGCTGGCCGACAAGATCCGTCGCGAGCGCCCCGAGCACGACATCGACGTCGTCATCCCGATTCCGGACACCAGCCGCACCGCAGCCCTGGAACTGGCCAACCACCTGGGCGTGAAATTCCGTGAAGGCTTCGTCAAGAACCGTTACATCGGCCGCACCTTCATCATGCCTGGCCAGGCGGCACGCAAGAAGTCGGTACGGCAGAAGCTCAATGCCATCGAATTGGAATTCCGTGGCAAGAACGTGATGCTGGTGGACGACTCGATCGTGCGCGGCACCACCTGCAAACAGATCATCCAGATGGCCCGCGAGGCCGGGGCGAAGAATGTCTACTTCTGCTCCGCAGCGCCCGCTGTACGCTACCCCAACGTCTACGGCATCGACATGCCGAGCGCTCACGAGCTGATCGCCCACAACCGTACCACTGAACAGGTGGCCGAGTTGATCGGCGCCGACTGGCTGATCTATCAGGACCTCCCGGACCTGATCGACTCGGTCGGTGGCGGCAAGATCAAGATCGAGCATTTCGATTGCGCGGTGTTCAACGGTGAGTACGTCACCGGCGACATCGACGACGTCTACCTGGAGCGGATCGAACAGGCGCGCAATGACGCTGCCAAGGTCAAGACCCAGGCCGTCAGCGCGATCATCGACCTGTACAACAACTGATCTGCACTTTGTGAGGAGTACAGCATGACGGATCAATGGGAGGCCGGACGGCTGGACAGCGACTTGGAGGGTGTCGGTTTCGACACCCTGGCAGTGCGCGCCGGCCAGCACCGGACGCCTGAGGCCGAGCACAGCGAAGCGCTGTTCCTGACCTCCAGCTATGTATTCCGCACCGCGGCCGATGCGGCTGCGCGGTTTTCTGGTGAAACGCCAGGTAACGTCTATTCGCGCTACACCAACCCGACGGTGCGCGCCTTCGAGGAGCGCCTGGCGGCGATGGAGGGGGCCGAGCAGGCCGTGGCTACCTCCACGGGCATGGCGTCGATTCTGGCCGTGGTCATGTCGCTGTGCAGCGCTGGCGATCATGTGCTGGTGTCGCAGAGTGTCTTTGGCTCGACCATCAGCTTGTTCGAGAAGTACTTCAAGCGTTTCGGCCTGCAGGTGGACTACGTGCCGCTGGTCGACCTGGGTGCCTGGAAGAGTGCGCTGAAGACCAACACCAAGCTGTTGATCGTCGAGTCGCCGTCCAATCCACTGGCCGAGCTGGTGGATATCCGCGCGCTGGCCGATATCGCCCACGCCGGTGATGCGATGCTGGTGGTGGACAACTGCTTCAGCACGCCAGCGCTGCAGCAGCCTCTGAAGCTGGGCGCCGATATCGTCTTCCATTCCGCGACCAAGTTCATCGACGGCCAGGGCCGTTGCATGGGTGGTGCGGTAGCCGGGCGTGCCGAGCAGATGAAGGAAGTGGTGGGTTTCCTGCGCACCGCAGGCCCGACGCTCAGCCCCTTCAATGCGTGGATCTTCACCAAGGGCCTGGAGACGCTCAAGCTGCGCATGCGTGCGCACTGCGAGAGCGCTCAGGCCTTGGCCGAATGGCTGGAGCGCCAGGACGGTATCGAGAAAGTGCATTACGCGGGTCTGCCCAGCCATCCCCAGCATGAGTTGGCCAAACGGCAGATGAGTGGCTTCGGCGCGGTCGTCAGCTTCGAGGTCAAGGGTGGCAAAGAGGGCGCCTGGCGCTTCATCGACGCCACTCGGGTGATCTCCATCACCACCAACCTGGGTGACAGCAAGACCACCATTGCCCATCCGGCAACCACTTCCCATGGTCGCCTGACGCCACAGGAGCGCGAAGCTGCCGGTATTCGTGACAGCCTCATTCGCGTGGCCGTGGGGCTGGAAGACGTGGCCGATCTGCAGGCCGATCTCGCCCGCGGCCTGGCCGCGCTGTGATCGACTGGCCAGGTGAGGCGCCCGACCACAACGGT
This sequence comes from Pseudomonas boreofloridensis, assembly GCF_030580795.1. Taxonomy (NCBI): domain Bacteria; kingdom Pseudomonadati; phylum Pseudomonadota; class Gammaproteobacteria; order Pseudomonadales; family Pseudomonadaceae; genus Pseudomonas; species Pseudomonas boreofloridensis. Next base: position 96,089 of record NZ_JAUQOQ010000009.1, read on the forward strand.
CGGGTCGCCCTGGTGACCGGGGCCGCGCGCGGCATTGGTCTGGGCATCGCCGCCTGGCTGATCTGCGAAGGCTGGCAAGTGGTGCTCACCGACCTGGATCGCCCACGCGGCGCCAAGGTGGCCAAGGCACTGGGCAGCAATGCCTGGTTCATCGCCATGGATGTGGCCGACGAGGCCCAGGTCATCGCGGGCGTCGCCGAGGTGCTCGGCCAGTTCGGTCGTCTGGATGCGCTGGTGTGCAACGCGGCCATCGCCAATCCCCACAACCACACTTTGGAAAGCCTCAGCCTGGCGCAGTGGAACCGGGTGCTGGCGGTCAACCTCAGCGGTGCGATGCTGCTGGCCAAGCATTGTGCACCGTACCTGCGTGCCCACGGCGGTTCGATCGTCAACTTGGCATCGACCCGCGCCCGTCAGTCTGAACCGGATACCGAAGCCTATGCCGCGAGCAAGGGTGGCCTGGTTGCCCTGACCCATGCCTTGGCCATCAGCCTGGCGCCGGAGATTCGCGTCAACGCGGTGAGCCCCGGCTGGATTGACGCACGCGACCCGTCGCAGCGCCGCGCCGAGCCTTTGAGCGACGCCGACCACGCCCAGCACCCGGCAGGTCGGGTAGGGACCGTGGAGGATGTGGCTGCGCTGGTGGCCTGGTTGCTGTCGCGTCAGGCTAGCTTCGTCACCGGCCAGGAGTTCGTGGTCGACGGCGGCATGACCCGCAAGATGATCTACAACTGAGCGGCAAGTTTTAAGCGGCAAGCTACAAGTAGGAGCGCTGTCGAGCCTGCCGGCGCGTTCACATGCGATCAGGCTTTTTCTCGCCACTTGCGGCTTGAAGCTTTCCGCTGTTTTTGAAAAAAAACTCAACAGGGCTATTGACTTAGCTTCGGCACCTGCGTAAATTTCGCGGCCTCAGCGAAGCAAACGCAACAAGCAACATCGCGGGGGTGATTAGCTCAGCCGGGAGAGCATCTGCCTTACAAGCAGAGGGTCGGCGGTTCGATCCCGTCATCACCCACCACTTCCTGAGAGTTCCTGGACCGGAACGCTTCCAACGAAGCTTTCCAGCAGAGAGGAACAGGACGCAAGTCCACTATGCGCAGCGGTAGTTCAGTCGGTTAGAATACCGGCCTGTCACGCCGGGGGTCGCGGGTTCGAGTCCCGTCCGCTGCGCCACTTCTTCAACGGATGGGTGAGATTCACCGGTCCGTGGTCATAAGGCAAATCCTTAAGGCCAGATCCTAGTTTCAAGCAGGCCTCGGCCTGTGAGATACGCAGCGGTAGTTCAGTCGGTTAGAATACCGGCCTGTCACGCCGGGGGTCGCGGGTTCGAGTCCCGTCCGCTGCGCCATCTTATGCTTCGAAGCCCTAGAACTCTTCGAGGCGGCAATCAAGGCGATGAAACGAGTCGCCTTTTTTGTGCCTGCAACGCCAGCGTCTTGCGCCGGCGAGCAGATCCCAGTTTCAAACAGGCCATGGCCTGTGCGATACGCAGCGGTAGTTCAGTCGGTTAGAATACCGGCCTGTCACGCCGGGGGTCGCGGGTTCGAGTCCCGTCCGCTGCGCCATACTCGCCTCGAGGTCACTGAACGCCTCGAAGCTCAAATCAAGCGACCTGAGGGTCGCTTTTTTTGTGCCTGCCATTAGAGGCCTGGCCAAAACCTTGCAGGTGCGATGCTGAACGCATCTTCATCGACCGGCGGTTCCTGCCATCGAGGGATGTGTTGCACAATACGCCCCATTCGTTTACCCGGAATCGACAATGTCCAGATCTAACGTCTGCGTAGCGCTCGGGCTGGCCCTGACGCTGGCGGGCCTCGCCGGCTGCGCCACGAAGAAGGCAGCGGTCTACGAGCATGAAAACTTCGCCGACTCAGGCACCTTCTCGCGCACCTTCGCGGTGGGGGAGGCCGGTTCATGCGAGGCAGCGCGCCGAGCCTTGCTGAGCCAGGGCTACATCATCACCAGCAGCGATGCCAATCAGGTGGCAGGCAACAAGAGTTTCCAGCAGAACGCCGAGAACCATCTGCAGATCAGCTTCAACATCACCTGCGTGCCGGACAGCAACGACGAGCAGCGCTCGACCATCTTCGCCAACGCCTTGCAGGACCGCTACGCCCTGAAGAAATCCAACACCTCGGCCAGTGTCGGTGTGGGCGTGCTGGGCTCGTTGTCGATGCCTATCGGCTCCACCGACGATTCCATGGTCAAGGTCGCCAGCGAAACGGTGTCCTCGCCGCAGTTCTACGACCGCTATTTCGCGTTGGTGGAGAACTACCTGCCCAAGCCGCGCACGTCGAGCAGGCTCGAGCCGCAGGCCGAGGCACCAAAGGCGCAACAACCTGCGCAGGCGTTGGGACTGCCGGAGCCCGCGGGGCTGACGCCGGCCAATCCTCCGGCAGCCGCGGCGGCACCGGTCAGCCCTGTCCAGGCGGTCCCGCAAAGTCCAGTCGAGCCTGTACCTGTGCCTACGGCGAATCAGACCTCGGCAGCCCCAGCCCTCGACGACAGTCAAGGTTCCCAGCCCGTGGCGCCGCCGGCCGATCCCGCGCCCCTCCAGGTGCAGTCTCCAGCGCCCGCCAGCGACGAGCAGACCGCACCGCTGCAACAGAGCGAGTGAACCTCTCGCTGATGTCCTCGCTCATATGTTTGTCATGATGTTTTAACCTGGCCCGCTTAGCGTGACGGCCACAGACGAGAAGATGAGCGAGAGGACGCAGGCCCATGGACGATTATCAGGAAGAGTTGCTTGAGTTCCAGGCGTACGAACTGGACATCCCCGAGCAGGCAGAAGATGCCACCGAGCTTTAACCCATTCGCCGCTGCTGGCGGCGAAACTCCCCCGGCGTCAGGCCCGTCCAGCGCTTGAATGCGCGCTGGAAGGCCTCTGCCGAAGCGAACCCCAACAGATAGGCGATCTCCCCGAAGGCCAGCGCGGTATCGCGGATGTAGGTCTGCGCGAGGTCGCGTCGTGTGTCGTTGAGCAGGCTGCGGAAACTCGTGCCCTCTTCAGCGAGCTTGCGCCGCAAGGTCCAACTGGGCATGTGCAACTGTTGCGACACCTGCTCCAAGTCAGGCTCGCGTCCACCGCTGAGCAAGGGGCCCAGCAGATGAATGATGCGCTCGCTCAGGCTACGCACACGGGTGCGCTGTACCCACTCGGCTTCGCACAGTTGCAGCAAATGTCGCCAGGTGCTGGGGCAGTGCTGCGGGTTGCGCGCATCGAGCACCTCGTGTGCAAGGTGCAGTTGATTGCAGCCGGCATCGAACTGCACGGGCGCACTGCACAGGCTTTGATACTGGGCGCAGTACGCAGGCGCTTCGAACTCGATTTCCAAACGGTCAGCGATGGCGGGTGTGCCCGTTACGGCTGACAGTTGCGCCAGCCACCCGGAAAGCACCGAGTCGACGACGAAGCGGTTATAGGCGTTGTAGGGGCTGATCGAGTAGAACCGCAGCCAGGCGCCCTGTGGGTCTTCGATGAACGCAGAGCTGCCCCTGTAGTTGGCGGCATACAGTGGCTCGAAACGCAGCAGTGTGTGCGCCGCTTCGCGCACGGTCGGTGCCTGCGCGGCGGTCACGCCGGCCAGGCCTGCCTGCGCCAGCCGGCTGAGGCGGCCCATGTGCAGACCCAGCGCCGGCTCGCCACACAGCTCGATCGCCGCATGACCCAGGTGCATGTAGCGCGGGATCGACAGGCGTGCCCCGGCCTCATCCAGGCGCGGTGTATCCAGGCCGTAGCGCTGTAGCAAGGGTGCCGGATCATGGCCCAGTTCACGCATGGCTTGGGTCAAAGGCTGGACGAATCCGACTGACAGATCACCCAGGCGCACGCGCTCGCGCATCAATCTACAGCCACAGGTTCAGCAGGCGCGCGCCCGGGCTCGGTCGGCCCATCAACTGCTCGCCTGCCTGGTTGGCGAAACCCTGGCCGTCGCTGCCCAGCTCCCAGAACTGTCCACGCATGAATACGCTGAGGCTGGGCAGGCCAGGGTTGGCCGCTCGGGTCAACTGGTGCCACGCCATCTCTTCGCTGGTCTGGCCCTTGGCCAGCGGCAACTCGGCCGCCGCAGCTTGATGGCGATTGCCCCGCCACGGTTGTTGCCAACTGCCCTTGCCGCTGAGAAATACGGGGTTGGCGATCAATTGTGCCGATTGGCGCACCAGTTGTTCGTGGTTGCGCGGGTACCAACTGTCGCTGCCGACCAGCACCCCCAGGCGCCCGGCCGGGGTCTGCAGCACCTGCAATGGGCGTGACTGGCCATCATCGATGTAACGCCGTGCTTCACTGTCGACATACTGCTGCAACTGCGGTTGCCCAAGCGGCGAGCCATCACTGGCGAACACCAGGCTGCTGTTGTACAGCGGGCCGCTGCCGACCTTGAGTCGGCCCTCTTCGACGTAGGGCGCTGGCAGCACGATGGAACCGGCCACCAGGGTGACGCCGAACTCGCGGGCCAGACCGCCGAAGAGCTGCTGATAGTCGGTCGCCATCTGCCGCGCCTTCATGCGCAGATGCGCGTCTGAGCGACGGTCGTCGCCGGTCGCGGCCAGCATGGCCAGGCCGTAGTGCAAGGGGTTGCTCAATTCCAGCCATTGCCAGGCGTCGCGCAAGCGAGTGACCTGATACAGCTCGTTCTTCTCGCCGCGCGCCCACAGCCAGGTGCCGATGTGCTCGGGCAGCACCACCACCGTGCGCGAGCTGACCAGGCCCTGATCACGGGCTTGACTCAGGTAAGCCGAGAGCTTGCGGTGCAGGCGTTCGAGGTTTTGGTAGTCGCTAGGGTAGAGCAGCGGCTCGATCCCCAGCAGATTGCCACGATCGCCAGGCACGCCTTGGTCGAGCACCCGCTCGATGCGCAGGTCGGAGAGGTAGTGGCCTTCCGGGCGCTGCTGGGTCCAGAACGCGTAGCCGCACAGGGCGGCGATCATCACCAGCGCCAGGGCGCTTGCCAGAAGTTTGCGCATGAAGCGATACGGCACCTTGAAAGGACGGTGTCCTAGGGTAGTCGTGCTGCACGTCAGGATCAACGAATTGTCAGTTTCGATCATTGAGCCCGTTCAAACGCCTGTTTAATGTCACTGCCAGACAACCGACGGGCCCCGGACGAGGCGCCCGCATTCCGTGATCATGCCCTCTGTGGAGACCTCCATGGCCGCTCAACACTATCCCCACCTGCTGGCCCCTCTCGACCTGGGCTTCACTGTACTGCGCAACCGCACCCTGATGGGCTCCATGCACACCGGCCTGGAAGAGCGTCCCGGCGGCTTCGAGCGCATGGCCGCCTATTTTGCCGAGCGTGCGCGCGGCGGCGTCGGCCTGATGGTGACCGGCGGCATCGCACCGAATGACGAAGGCGGCGTGTACGCCGGTGCCGCCAAGCTCAGCACCGAACAGGAGGCCGAACAGCATCGCCTGGTCACTGACGCGGTGCATGCCGCAGGCGGCAAGATCTGCTTGCAGATCCTGCACGCCGGACGCTACGCCTACAGTCCCCGTCAGGTCGCCCCGAGTGCGATCCAGGCACCGATCAACCCGTTCAAGCCCAAGGCGCTGGACGAAGAGGGCATCGAGAAGCAGATAGGCGATTTCGTCAACTGCGCACGCCTGGCCCAGTCCGCAGGTTACGACGGGGTCGAGGTGATGGGCTCGGAAGGCTACTTCATCAATCAGTTCCTCGCCGCCCACACCAACCAGCGTACCGACCGCTGGGGTGGCAGCTATGAGAACCGCATGCGCCTGGCGGTGGAGATCGTGCGCCGGGTGCGCGAAGCGGTGGGCCGCGAATTCATCATCATCTTCCGCCTGTCGATGCTCGACTTGGTCGAAGGTGGCAGCGACTGGGCGGAAATCGAGCAGCTGGCCAAGGCCATCGAGCAGGCGGGCGCCACGCTGATCAACACCGGTATCGGCTGGCACGAGGCACGGATCCCGACTATCGCCACCAAGGTGCCGCGGGCGGCGTTCAGCAAGGTCACTGCCAAGCTGCGCGGCGCGGTGGGCATCCCGTTGATCACCACCAATCGCATCAACACCCCGGAGGTGGCCGAGCGGGTACTGGCCGAGGGCGACGCCGACATGGTGTCCATGGCCAGGCCTTTCCTCGCCGATCCCGAATTCGTCAACAAGGCCGCGCAGGGGCGCGCGGCAGCGATCAACACCTGCATCGGCTGCAACCAGGCCTGCCTGGATCACACCTTCGGTGGCAAGCTCACCAGTTGCCTGGTCAACCCACGCGCCTGCCACGAGACCGAGCTGAACTACCTGCCGGCGCCCGTGGCCAAGCGCATCGCCGTGGTGGGCGCCGGTCCCGCTGGAATGGCAGCGGCCAGCGTGGCGGCCGAACGCGGTCATCAGGTGACCCTGTTCGACGCGGCAGCTGAGATCGGTGGCCAGTTCAACGTGGCCAAGCGTGTGCCGGGCAAAGAGGAGTTCAACGAAACCCTGCGCTATTTCGCCAACCAACTGACTCAGACCGGCGTGCATCTGCGCTTGAACACGCGGGTGGGCGTCGACGACCTGGTGGCGGGCGGTTTCGACGAGGTGATCCTGGCCACCGGTATTACCCCGCGCACCCCGGCCATCCCCGGTATCGAGCATGCCAAGGTGCTGAGCTACCTGGACGTGCTGCTTGAGCGCAAGCCGGTGGGTGAGCGCGTGGCGGTGATTGGCGCAGGCGGCATCGGCTTCGATGTGTCCGAGTACCTGGTGCACGCTGGCACCGCCACCAGCCTCGACCGAGAGGCGTTCTGGCGCGAATGGGGGATCGACACCGATCTGCGCGCCCGGGGTGGTGTAGCGGGGATCCACCCCAAGCCGCAGGCGCCGGCGCGGCAGGTCTACTTGCTGCAACGCAAGAAGAGCAAGGTCGGCGACGGCCTGGGCAAGACCACCGGCTGGATTCATCGCACCGGCCTGAAGAACAAGCAGGTGCAGATGCTCAACGCCGTGGACTACCTGAAGATCGACGACGAAGGCCTGCACGTACGCATTGCTGACGGCCAACCCCAGGTGCTGGCGGTGGACAATGTGGTCGTCTGCGCCGGCCAGGAGCCCTTGCGCGAACTTCATGACGGGTTGCTGGCTAGGGGCCAATCGGTACACCTGATCGGCGGCGCCGATGTGGCCGCCGAACTCGACGCCAAGCGCGCCATTGACCAAGGTTCGCGGCTGGCCGCCGCCTTGTGAGGGCTCTACATAGTTAGCACCGGCGGCGGTTGGGCCCTCGGCAAGCTCCAGGCTTTTCGCTTGGAGAGTGCCTCATGTCCTCGCTCGATCTGTCCGCCGCGCTGCTGGCGCAACTGCCAGAGGGTCTGCCCGACGTCCACGGTCTGCCGTCGCTTGACACGGCGGCCCGTGCCTTGTTCGAAGCCCGCCTGCCCGGCGTGCTCGACCTCGATCTCTACCTGCTGCAGCTAGGCCCTGCCGATGAATCGGGGCAACGTGCAGTGCTCGCGGCCCGTTCGTTGTTCGAGTTGTTGCAACAGGCTCGGCAGGGGCAGCCGGCGGCGCCAGGCGACTTCGAGCCGGCTGACGCGGCGCTGTCGTTGCGTGCCGATGCCGTGCAGTTGCCCGAGGCGTTGCCTGGCCTGACCCTTAAGCAACTGCGTGAGGCGTTGCAGCAGATCGATGTGCAGCGTGTCGCGGCGCGCTGGGCGGCTGACGCAGCGACCTATTGGGACGTGCCGCAACGCGTGTCCGAGAACAGTCGACGCTTGGCTTTGCAGATTCAGGTGCGCCAAAGCCTGCGCGAGACCGTGGAATCGTTCGCAGCGGCTGGATGGATCGCGCCTGAGGCCATGACGTTGGTCGAGGACATCGTCGCGCACCCGCGTCTGGTTGATCGCAGCACCCGACGCGGTGTCTACGCACTGGTCGCGCGGACCTGGGGCGATGGCCAAGAGGTGCTTTTGCCTGGGGTGATGGCGGTGTGCACTGAGCCTGCGGGCTATCAGCCAGCGCTCGGTCGAGTGACCGAACGGCAGACCCTGACCGGTACCACGGTGCTCTATTGCACCGGCTATTTCGGTTTCGTGCGAGCCCATGCGCACTTGCAGGAGGCGTTGCATGGGGTGGCGATGGCATTGGCGGGGCAGGGGCCTTGGTTGCAGGCGCTGCTGCGTCGATTGGGCGCTGTCGATCAAGCGCGGATCCTTGGCGAGCGCGCCCGCTTGGGCGGAGGCTTCGAGCTGTTCGCTCGGCCCATCGACGACAACCCGTTCGAAGCCCTGGCCGAGCAGCAGATCGCCGCCTGGCGCAGCAATGCGATGGCGAACGGACTGTCGCTGTGGAACCCGCAACTGGGGCTGGATGCATCACCCCCGCGTGCACTGCACGACCTGCAGGCCTTCGTTGCACATCGACAGGCCTTGCGTGCCCAGTTGCCGATGGGCCTGCGCGAGCTCACTGCCACGCGTCAGGCGCAGTTGGACACGTTGATTCTGTCGCTACTGGAACAGCAGGCCCAGGCCGAGCGCTTTTGGCTGGCACTGCCGTCTTTCGAGACCTTCGCCCGCCAACGCATTGCTGATGCCTTGGCCGCACGCGGCTTGGCCATCGACCCGGCGCAGGTCAAGGTGATGATCACCATCACTGAATTCTCAGCAGAGACGATCGGCTCGGAGCTTGCGCCGGGCGTCGAGCCCGAGCGGGGGCATGTCCAACCCAGCGTGGTCGAGTGCACGCTGGTGGAGTACCTGGCGATGCGCATGCCTGCACGTGCCGATGCCACCTGGCAGGTCCAGTTCGAGGGCCTTACGCTCGTCCAGGCCACACGCCTGAGCGCGTCCTATCTGGAGACGCTGGGGCAGCAACTCGATTTGCCTGGGCGCTATGCGCAGTTGCTCACCGATGCGATGCGGCCGACCACGCAGGCGGGGTTCGAGGCGAGCCGCACCGCCGCGCTGTCGCAGTTCGAAACGCGGTTACGCCTGGATGCGCTGTTGGCCAACGCCTGTGGCGTGCTCGACGACTCGGGGCATAGGCAGGTGCTCGAGGTGCTTGCGCCCTCCGAGTCGCCACGCAGTGGCGCACGGGTGGAGGGCCTGGCGATCGGTGGTAACTCGCTGCGGGACGTGCTGGTCTTCTCCATTCGTGGTGAGTCGTCCATCCTCTGCTATCTTCCGGATCACCCGTCTGGGCAGCCATTCAGACGCTGCCAGTCGCGCAGCGCGCTGGTCGCACTACTGCGCCAGGAACTGGCGGGAATCGGCATGCCATCAGCCTGGCAGGCAACGCTGCGGTACTGGCTGTCGCGTTTCGGCAAGCATCAGCAGGCTGCCGTCTATCCCCTGTTGCGGCAAATCGCCGAAGGCAAGGGTGGAGCGCAGATCGCCACGGTCGTGATCGACAAGCCACTCGCGCAGCAGGTCTTCGATTACCGGCTCGCCTTCCTGGCTGCCGAAGCCGACAGCTTGGCCTTATCCGACGCAGAACTGGCACTTGAGCGTGGCCTGGAAATCGCCGTGGCGATTTTTCGTCTGCTCAGCGTGGTATTTCCGGCGCGCGTGATGACGGTATTGGACCTGGCCGAGTTAGGCTACTACCTGTTCAACGGCTATGCCGCCTACGCTCAAGGCCAGCGTCAAGAGGCCGGCGAGTACGTGATACAGGCCCTGACCAGCATCACCGGGCTGGCCAATGCCCGTTTTCCCACGCTGATCCCGGCAGCGCGCGCTCAGGCTCCGGTACGTCTGCAGTCGGTGGGCGCGCGTCTGAGCTTGACGCCGGTGCCGAGCTCTCCACCCATGGCCGGGCTGGTGCGGATCGAAACAGGGGTACGCGAAGGCCTGTTTGCCGCCGACGGCAAGCTCCATGTCCGGCTGGACGGCCGCTACTACCGGGTCTATGAGGTACACGACAGCCTGGAAGGAATCTCGCGTTTCTACCTGGGCGACGGTCAGGGTCCGCTGGCCCGTTCGCTGTTTTCCAATCCTGATACGCGTGTCGAGCGCATGGGTGGCTCGCCGCGTTGGCACGTCATGCCGAAGCTGCAACTGCGCGCCGGCATGCCGATGGTGCCGGTAGGGCGGGCACCGGCACTGCTGCATCTACGTGGGATCAACAGCAGTCAGGTGCGCGATGGTGTCGAGCATCGTCTGCACGATGGTCAGCGCAGTCAATTGGTGTATTTCGATCTGGATACCTGTTGCTGGTATTCGGCCGACAACCGATTGTTCTATGAATACGATGGGTTGGCCGCCCGTCATCGCAGCGTTACCAGGCCCACCCGCTTGCCCAGTGAACTCGAACGCCAGCAGGCACGTTACGAGTTGGAGTGCGTCGATCGCCCGGTGTTGCCGAGGCTCAAGTCGGCGGCGCTGGGCGAGGCCGTGCCCAAGGCCATTCACCAGATATGGATCGGCAGCGCCGCTGCGCTGATCGCTGCCCACGATGCCACGCTCAAATCCAATGTGGCGTTGGCCCGACAAAGCGGCTACAGCCTGCAGGTGCATTTTCTGGGTGAGGGGGGGCGACTGCGGACCTTGACGCAATTGACCCGCCTGCGTCTGCGTTACCCCGGCGCGACATTCGTGAGCCTGGCCGGCGAAGCGTTCTATACCCCGTTCAAGGCCAGCGCTCAGGGGCGGGTGTTCGACGCTTTTCTGCAACCACAGTGGCGTAATTACGCGGCAGCCAGCGACGTGTTGCGCTACCGCTTGCTGTTCGAACTGGGCGGGGTGTACCTGGACATGGACGACCGCCTGCTCAAGCCGCTCGAAACGATCAGCCTGCGGCCGGGACAGCTGGCTGTTGGCGCGGTGGTGGAAAACTATCTGCTCATGCTCAAAGGGCCGAACAACAGCCACTTCGCCAGCCTGGCAGGGAATCCGTTGCTCGACGCGATGCAGGCCGAAATCGTTCGGCGTTTCGATCAGGCACGGTTGCCCGAACAGCGTCCACTGCACGATCAGCCCGGCTTCACCGCGTACATGCGGGAGATTTCCGCGATCAGCGGTCCACGGTTGTTCAACGACATGCGCCATCTGGCCGATGTCGAGATCGCTGCCGTGGACGCAGCCAAAGGCTATGTGTTTGATCTGATCGGGCAAGGCGTGTTGGCCGAGCGCGAGGTGATGCAGTGGATCGAAACCGCCGAGGTGCTGCACCCGACGCTGGAGCGCTTCATCGATGTGGGCAATGCGCACAGCTGGCGAACCACCCGGCGTTGAGCTGTTAATCTTGGGCGCCTTGCCGCTGTTCGACGAGACGCCCGATGTTCGCAGACCTTCCCTCCGCGCCGCTGCACCCGCTGCGCCTGCCCTGGCTGGCGCAGGCGGGCGTCGAGTGCGCGATCCTGCGCCTGGACCTGATCGACCCGCTGATCAGCGGCAACAAGTGGTTCAAGCTGCAGCGGCCTTTGCAACGCGCACGTCAGGCCGGTGCGCCTGGCCTGATCAGCCTGGGCGGCAACCACTCCAATCATCTGCACGCCCTCGCGGCCGCGGGTCGCCGCTTCGGCTTCGCTACCGCCGGGCTGCTGCGTGGTCATCGCCAGGACACGCCCACGGTTCGCGATTTGGAGGCGTTCGGCATGCAACTGCATTGGCTGGGTTACGCCGGTTATCGGGCGCGGCACCAGCAAGACTTCTGGCGGCCCTGGCAGGCACGCTACCCGGGCTGGCACTGCATCGCCGAAGGCGGCGCCGGCGAGGACGGATTGGTGGGGTGTGCGCAGATCGTCGAGCAGGCCCGTGCTGGGCTGGGTGCACTCGGTTGGGCGGACTATCACGCCTGGTGGCTGGCAGTTGGGACCGGCACCACCTTGGCTGGCCTGGTGCAGGCCGAGCAGGGCGCGCATCCCGTGCACGGTGCGCTGGCGGTCCCCGAAGACCACGGCGCGGCGCAGAACGTCGCGGCGCTGGTCGGCGCTTCGGGCTATCACCTGCACGCCGCTTGCCGCGGGGGCTTCGCCCGGATCGACGAAGCATTGCTGGACTTCATCGCCGCCAGCGAGCGCCACAGCGAGGTGCCCCTGGAGGCGCTGTATACCGGTAAGGCGCTGCTGGCGCTGCGCGAGCAGGTCGAGGCTGGGCGCTTTGCCCGTGGCACTCGCCTGATCTTCGTCCATACCGGCGGCCTGCAGGGGCGCCGCGGTTACTTGTAGGGCAGCATGCGCAGCAACGTGTTGTCGCGGCGCACGTAGTGGTGGTAGAGGCCGGCCAGCGCATGCAGGCCGATCAGCCAGTAGCCCCAGGTGCCGACCTGCTCGTGCCAGCCCTTGATGAACTTGGCCAGGTCCGGGTCCTTGCCGATCAGCGCGGGCAATTCCAGTCCATAGAAGGGGATGGGCTTGCCCGCCGCGCTGAGGATCAGCCAGCCGGCCACCGGCATGCCGATCATCAGCAGATACAGCAATGCGTGCATCAGGTGCGCCAGGCCGGTCTGCCAGGCCGGTGGCCGGGGCAGGATCGGCGGCGTGGGACGCATCACGCGCATGGCCAGGCGCAGCCACACCAGCACGAACACGGTCAGGCCGAGCATGAAGTGCAGGCTCTTGATCAGGTCGCGTTCAGCGCTGTCGCGGGGGAACAGACCGCGAAACTCGATACAGGCGTACACCGCGGCGAGCAGCACCAGCATCAGCCAGTGCAGGATGATGGACAGGCGCGCGTAGTGCGGCGTCGGGGTGGATGAAAGCATGGTCGATCCTCGTCATCAGGTCAGTGAGGCGCTCTTGCTGGCGCCTGCTGTGGACTGTAGCGCGTCGGATGATAGTTTTTCGTTGATCCTAGCGGTGAGTTTCTTCGATCGGCGCCACTCATGCTGACCCACGCCCTGTATGCCGGGGCGATGGCCGTTTGCTGCTGGCCAGGGGTTTCGCCCATAATCGCGCCATCGTCACCCGCCGCAGAGCCTTGCAGGAGCCCCATGGAGCAATTTCGCAATATCGGTATCATCGGTCGCCTCGGTAGCTCGCAGGTGCTCGACACCATTCGCCGACTGAAGAAATTCCTGCTCGAGCGCCACCTGCACGTGATTCTCGAGGACACCATCGCCGAAGTGCTGCCCGGTCATGGCCTGCAGACCTCGTCGCGCAAGCTGCTGGGCGAGGTCTGCGACCTGGTCATCGTGGTCGGCGGCGATGGCAGCCTGCTCGGCGCTGCGCGCGCACTGGCCCGCCATAACATCCCGGTGCTGGGCATCAACCGCGGCAACCTGGGCTTTCTCACCGACATTCGCCCCGACGAGCTGGAGACCAAGGTCGCCGAGGTGCTCGACGGTCACTACCTGGTCGAGAACCGTTTCCTGCTGCAGGCCGAGGTGCGCCGTCACCACGAGGCCATCGGCCAGGGCGATGCGCTCAACGATGTGGTGCTGCACCCGGGCAAGTCGACGCGGATGATCGAGTTCGAGATCTACATCGACGGCCAGTTCGTCTGCAGCCAGAAGGCCGACGGCCTGATCGTGGCCACGCCCACCGGCTCCACCGCCTACGCGCTGTCGGCGGGCGGGCCGATCATGCACCCCAAGCTCGACGCCATCGTCATCGTGCCGATGTACCCGCATACCCTGTCCGGGCGGCCGATCGTGGTCGACGGCAACAGCGAGCTGAAGATCGTGGTGGCCAAGGACCTGCAGATCTATCCGCAGGTTTCCTGTGACGGCCAGAACCATTTCACCTGCGCACCGGGCGACACCATCACCGTGAGCAAGAAGTCGCAGAAGCTGCGCCTTATCCATCCGCTGGGGCACAACTACTACGAGGTCTGCCGGACCAAGCTCGGCTGGGGCAGCCGTCTGGGTGGCAGGGACGACTGATGCTCGATCCGGCTCGCAGTTTCGACATCATCGGTGACGTCCATGGTTGCGCGCAGACCCTCGAACGCCTGCTCGACGTCCTCGGCTACCACCGCGTGGGTGGCGTGTGGCGTCACCCACGGCGCCAGGCGCTGTTCCTCGGCGACATCGTCGACCGCGGCCCGCGCATTCGCGAGGCGTTGCACATCGTCCACAACATGGTCGAAGCGGGGCAGGCGCACTGCATCATGGGCAACCATGAATACAACGCCCTGGCCTGGGAAACCCCGGCGCTGCCGGGCAGCGGCAAGACCTTCGTACGCGAGCACACGCCGCGCCACGCGCGCCTGATCGACGAGACCCTGGAGCAGTTCGCCCAGCATCCGGGCGACTGGCACGACTTCCTGCACTGGTTCTACACCTTGCCGTTGTTCATCGATGCCGAGCGCTTTCGGCTGGTGCATGCCTGCTGGGATCACTCACTGATCGCGCAACTGCGCGCCCAGCATCCGGACGGACGTATCGATCCGCACTTCGTGCAGGCCTCGGCGGTGTCCGGCAGCTTCGCCGCGACCGCCTGCAACCGCTTGCTGCGCGGCACCGACATGCGCCTGCCCGGCGGTCTGACCCTGACCGGTGGCGACGGCCTGACCCGCGCGTTCTTCCGCACCAAGTTCTGGGAGGAAGACCCGCAGACCTATGGTGACATCGTGTTCCAGCCTGACGCTCTGCCCGAAGAAGTGGCCCGCGCGCCGCTCAGTCACAGCCAGAAGAATGCCTTGCTGAGGTACGCCGAAGACGAGCCCTTGCTGTTCGTCGGCCACTACTGGCGCAGCGGTCATCCCGCGCCGATCCGCCCCAACCTGGCCTGCCTGGACTACAGCGCAGTGCTGTACGGCAAGTTGGTGGCCTACCGGCTGGATGCGGAAACCCGCATCGACCCGCACAAGTTCGTCTGGGTCGATGTCGACCGTCCGCGGGCCGGCCAATGAACGTGGTCGAAGTGCTGCGCCTGCCCTTGTCGGTCGACCTGGGCGGCTTCGTGACCTTGCTCCAGCAGTTGCAGGTGCCGCACCGGGTGGTGGAAGAGGGCAGCGATCAAGTGCTGTGGGCACCGCCGGAACTGGCTGAGCAGGTGCTGGACTTGTACCGCCGCTATCGCGAAGGCGACGCCGACCTGCATGCACTGGCCACGCCCGAACGTCCGGCCCAGGACAACGCAGCGCCCTCGCTCAAGGCTCAGGCCCGCGCCTGCAAGGTCACCGTCGCCGTGCTGCTGCTGTGCCTGGTGGTGGCGGGCCTGACCGGCCTTGGCGACAACCTCGCCACCTTGAGCGGGTTCACCTTCCAGGACTACCAGGTGCAGGGCGATTACCTGTACTTCGTGCCCCTGGCCCAGAGCCTCGGCGAGGGTCAGTGGTGGCGGCTGATTTCACCCATCTTCGTGCACTTCGGCGTGCTGCACCTGCTGATGAACGGCATGTGGTACTGGGAACTGGGGCGGCGCATCGAGCTGCGCCAAGGCCCATGGACGCTGCTGGCCCTGACGCTGGTGTTCGGCGGGGTGTCGAACCTGGCCCAGCATGTCATCGACGGCCCGAACCTGTTCGGCGGGCTTTCCGGTGTGCTCTACGGCCTGCTCGGCTACCTCTGGCTGTACCAGCGCCTGGCGCCGCACCCGCTGTTCGAACTGCCTCGCGGCGTCCTGGCAATGATGCTGATCTGGCTGGTGGTCTGCCTGAGCGGCGTCGTCGGTCAGCTCGGTTTCGGCCAGATCGCCAATGCCGCCCATGTCGGCGGCCTGCTCATCGGTTGCCTGAGCGGCCTCTTGGGTGGGCTGCTGGCCCGGCGTAAACTGTCGGCTTGATTCAGGAGACGTTCATGTCCACTTTCGCGCAAATGATCGAAAACATCACACCCGAGATCTACCAGAGCCTGAAGACGGCCGTGGAGATCGGCAAATGGTCCGATGGCCGCAAGCTCACCGCCGAGCAGAAAGAGTTGTCGTTGCAGGCCATGATCGCCTGGGAGGCCAGCAACCTGCCCGAGGAGCAGCGCACCGGCTACATGGGCGCCCAGGAATGCGCGTCCAAGTCTGCGCCGATCCCCAACATTCTGTTCAAGTCGGACTCGGTACATTGATCGAACTCGCTCGTGGCTCTCTGAGCAAGATGGCGGTGCGCCTGGACGCACCGGTGGTGCAGTACAGCTTTCGCCTTGGCGAACAGCAGGTGCCGGTCAATCCGCTGATCGGCCAGACCCTGCGCCTGGAGTACCTGGGCGCGATTCATTGCAGTCATTGCGGCAAACGCACCAAGACCAGCTTCAGCCAGGGCTATTGCTACCCCTGCATGACCAAGCTGGCGCAGTGCGACCTCTGCATCATGGCGCCGGAGCGCTGTCACTACGACGCCGGCACTTGCCGCGAACCGTCGTGGGGCGAGCAGTTCTGCATGACCGACCACATCGTCTACCTGGCCAACTCGTCGGGCATCAAGGTCGGCATCACCCGCGCCACCCAACTGCCCACCCGCTGGCTCGACCAGGGCGCCAGCCAGGCGTTGCCGATCCTGCGCGTTGCCACGCGCCAGCAGTCCGGGCTGGTCGAAGACCTGCTGCGCAGCCAGGTGCCGGACCGCACCAACTGGCGCACCCTGCTCAAGGGCGATGCCGAGGTACTCGATTTGCCGGCCGTGCGCGAGCAGATCTTCGATGCCTGCGCCGAGGGCCTGCGCGGGCTGCAGGCACGGTTCGGCCTGCAGGCGATCCAACCGCTGGCCGATGCCGAGGTGGTGCAGATGCGCTATCCGGTCCAGGCCTACCCGAAGAAGATCGTCAGCTTCAACCTGGACAAGGATCCGGTGGTCGAGGGCACGTTGCTGGGCATCAAGGGTCAATACCTGATCTTCGACACCGGCGTGATCAACATTCGCAAGTACACGGCTTATCAGCTGGCCGTGCTCCAGTAAAAGGATCGTCCGCATGCGCACCGAACAACCGCAAGTGATCTACCTCAAGGACTATCAGGCCCCCGAGTACCTGATCGACGAGACGCACCTGACCTTCGAGCTGTTCGAAGACCACAGCCTGGTGCACGCGCAACTGGTCATGCGACGCAACCCTGAGCGCGGCGCCGGCCTGCCGCCGCTGGTGCTCGACGGCCAGCACCTGGAGTTGCTGCGCGCCGCGCTGGACGATCAGGAACTGCACGCCGGCGAGTATCAACGCGATGACGACAGCCTGACCCTGCAGCCCAAAGCCGAGCGCTTCACCCTCGACACCAGCGTCAAGATCCACCCGGAAAGCAACACTGCGCTGGAGGGGCTGTACAAGTCCGGCAGCATGTTCTGCACCCAGTGCGAAGCCGAGGGCTTTCGCAAGATCACCTATTACCTCGACCGCCCGGATGTGATGAGCACCTTCACCACCACGGTGATCGCTGAACAGCATCGCTACCCGGTGCTGCTGTCCAACGGCAACCCGGTCGACAGCGGTCCGGCCGAAGACGGGCGCCACTGGGCCACTTGGGAAGACCCGTTCAGAAAGCCCGCTTACCTGTTCGCCCTGGTAGCGGGCGACTTGTGGTGCGTCGAGGACAGCTTCAGCCGTCAGTCCGGTCGCGACGTGACGCTGCGCATCTACGTCGAACCCGAGAACATCGACAAGTGTCAGCACGCCATGGTCAGCCTGAAGAAGTCCATGCGCTGGGACGAAGAGGTGTATGGCCGCGAGTACGACCTGGACATCTTCATGATCGTCGCAGTCAACGACTTCAACATGGGCGCCATGGAAAACAAGGGCCTGAACATCTTCAACTCCAGCTGCGTGCTGGCGCGCGCCGAGACGGCCACCGACGCCGCTCACCAGCGTGTGGAAGGGGTGGTAGCCCACGAGTACTTCCACAACTGGTCGGGCAACCGCGTGACCTGCCGCGACTGGTTCCAACTGTCGCTCAAGGAAGGCTTCACGGTGTTCCGCGATGCCGAGTTCAGTGCCGACATGAATTCGCGCACGGTCAAGCGCATCGAAGACGTCGCCTACCTGCGCACCCACCAGTTCGCCGAAGACGCCGGCCCCATGGCCCACCCGGTGCGTCCGGACAGCTTCATCGAAATCTCCAACTTCTACACCCTGACCGTCTACGAGAAGGGGGCCGAGGTGGTCGGCATGGTCCGCACCCTGCTGGGCGCCGAGGGTTTCCGCAAAGGCAGCGACCTGTATTTCGACCGTCATGACGGCCAGGCCGTGACCACCGACGATTTCATCAAGGCCATGGAAGATGCCAACGGCGTCGACCTGACCCAGTTCAAACGCTGGTACAGCCAAGCGGGAACGCCGCGCCTGGAGGTCAGCGAGGCCTATGACGCTGGCGCCCAGACCTACAGCCTGACCTTCTGCCAGAGCTGCCCGGCGACCCCGGACAAGGCCGAGAAACGACCGTTCGTGATCCCCGTGGCGCTCGGTCTGCTCGATGCGCACGGCAACGACCTGCCGCTGCAACTGCTCGGCGAGGCGCAGGCCACTGGCACCCACCGCGTGCTGGCGGTGACCGAAGCCGAGCAGACCTTTACCTTCCAGGGCATCGCTGCCAAGCCGCTGCCTTCGCTGCTGCGCGGTTTCAGCGCGCCGGTCAAGCTGAGCTTCCCCTACGACCGCGACCAGCTGATGTTCCTCATGCAGCACGACAGCGACGGTTTCAACCGCTGGGAGGCGGGACAGCAGTTGGCCGTGCAGGTGTTGCAGGAGCTGATCGGTCAGCATCAGCGCGGCGAAGCGCTGAAACTCGATCCACGGCTGATGACCGCCCTGGGTACGGTACTGGGCAACGAGTCGCTGGATCCGGCCATGGTCGCCGAGATGCTGTCGCTGCCGGGCGAAGCGTACCTGACCGAAATCAGCCAGGTGGCGGATGTCGACGCGATTCATGCGGCCCGCGAATTCGCCCGCAGGCAGATCGCCGAGCAACTGTTCGATGCGCTCTGGGCGCGCTACCAGGCGCACCGCGAGGTGTCGCGCAACACCGCCTATGTGGCCGAGGCCGAGCACTTCGCCCGCCGCAGCCTGCAGAACATCGCGCTGTCGTACCTGATGCTCACTGGCAAGGCGCAGGTGCTGGAAGCGACCCTCGAGCAGTTCGAGCACGCCGACAACATGACCGAACGCCTGACTGCCCTGGCGGTACTGGTCAACTCGCCGTTCGAAGCCGAGCGCGCCAAGGCGCTGGAGGCCTTCGCCGAGCACTTCAAGGACAACCCGCTGGTCATGGACCAGTGGTTCAGCGTGCAGGCAGCAAGTAGCCTTCCGGGCGCGCTGGCGCGGGTCAAGGCGTTGATGCAGCACCCGGCCTTCACCTTGAAGAACCCGAACAAGGTGCGTGCAGTGGTCGGCGCCTTCGCCGGGCAGAACCTGGTCAACTTCCACGCCGCCGACGGTTCGGGCTACCGCTTCCTGGCGGACCTGGTGATCGAGCTCAACGCCCTCAACCCGCAGATCGCCTCGCGTCAACTTTCGCCCCTGACCCGCTGGCGCAAGTACGATGCCGCGCGTCAGGCGCTGATGAAGGGCGAGCTGGAGCGGATTCTCGCTTCCGGTGAGCTGTCAAGCGATGTGTATGAGGTGGTGAGCAAGAGCCTGGCTTGATGCGTGGCGACAAGGCCGTCTCCGCAACCATTGGGAGGCGGCCTTGTCGCGTCTGAGTGCCATGTTGCTGGCATAACAAAACATAACGTCCCGCCCGTTGTGTCCGCGCGAAGTTCCCCGATAGGATCGCCCCACGCTATCGCAGGGCTCTGGATCAAGGGTTTTCGCAGGACCTGCAAGGCATTGACCCACTACAAGAACACAACAGGGGGCGGTGATGAGGGAATGGCTGAGGGTGGATGTCAGGCGCGCAGCCTTGGCGTTGACGGCCAGCGCACTAGTGGCGCTGGGCACATGGACAGACACCGCGCAGGCGGCCGCCGCCACCGAATACTCGGTGGAGTCGGCCAAGGCCAGCCGCAGTCTGCTGATCGACGCTGCCCATGCCGGGCCGCGTCTGGTGGTGGTCGGCGATCGCGGTCATATCCTGTTTTCCGACGACCAGGGCAAGACCTGGAGCCAGGCCCGGGTGCCCACCCGGCAATTGCTCACCGCCGTGTTCTTCCTCGATGACAAGCGCGGCTGGGCGGTGGGGCATGATGCGCAGATCCTTGCCACCACCGATGGCGGCGCGACCTGGAACAAGCAGTTCGAGGACCTCGCCCGCGAAGCGCCGCTGCTGGATGTGCGCTTCATCGACGCCCTGCATGGCTTCGCCGTCGGCGCCTATGGTGCGCTGCTGGAAACCACCGACGGTGGCCAGCACTGGCAGGATGTGGGCGAGCGCTTGGCCAACCCCGAGCAGATGCACCTCAATGCCATCACCCAGGTCAAGGACGCTGGCCTGTTCATCGTCGGCGAGCAAGGCAGCATGTTCCGCTCAAATGACGACGGCCTGACCTGGACGCCGGTGCAAAGCCCCTATGAAGGTTCACTGTTCGGTGTGATCGGCACCGCCCAGCCGCGTACCCTGCTGGCCTTCGGGCTGCGGGGCAACCTGCTGCGCTCCACCGACTTCGGCGACAGTTGGCACGCCATCGACGTGCAGACCCCACGCGGACCGCTGGAATTCGGCCTGGCCAACGCCACGTTGCTGGGCGACGGCAGCCTGGTGGTGGTGGGCAACGGCGGCAGCGTCTTGCGCAGCCGCGACGACGGCCAGACCTTCAGCCTCTACAACCGCGCCGACCGCCTGGCCCTGGCCGGTGTCAGTGGCCTGAGCAACGACCGCCTGCTGCTGGTGGGGCAGGGCGGGGTGCATCTGACCAGTGCCGAAGGTGCCGATGAGGTGCAGCCATGAACCGTCCGGAGAAGCTCGACATGCACCATAACGACAAGGCCACCCTGCTCGAGCGGCTGATCTTCAACAATCGCCCGGTGGTCATCGCACTGTGCGTGGTGGTCAGCCTGTTCCTGTTCTGGCAGGCCACGCAGATCCGCCCGTCCACCAGCTTCGAGAAGATGATTCCGCTGCAGCACCCCTTCATCGAACAGATGCTGGAGCACCGCGACGACCTGGCCAATCTCGGCAACACCGTGCGCATCTCGGTGGAGGCCGTCAACGGTGACATCTTCGACAAGGACTACATGGAGACCCTGCGTCAGATCAACGACGAGGTGTTCTACCTGCCCGGCGTTGACCGCGCCGGGCTCAAGTCGCTGTGGAGCCCCAGCGTGCGCTGGAGCGAAGTGACCGAGGAAGGCTTCTCTGGCGGAGAGGTGATCCCCAACACCTACGATGGCTCGCCGGACAGCCTCGACACCCTGCGCGACAACGTGCTCAAGTCCGGGCAGGTCGGCCGGTTGGTGGCCAACAATTTCAAGTCGAGCATCATCGACATCCCGCTGCTGGAGACTTTCCCCGACCCGCAGGACCCCGGCAAGCTCACTCGGCTGGACTACCAGAAGTTCTCGCATCAACTGGAAGAGAAAATCCGCGACAAGTTCCAGGCACAGAACCCCAACGTGAAGATCCATATCGTCGGCTTCGCCAAGAAGGTCGGCGATCTAATCGACGGCCTGGTGATGGTGGCGATGTTCTTCGGCATCGCCTTGCTGATCACCTGGGCACTGCTGTACTGGTTTACCTGGTGCATCCGCAGCACCATCGCCGTGCTCATCACCACCTTGGTGGCGGTGGTCTGGCAACTGGGGCTGATGCATGCGGTAGGCTTCGGCCTGGATCCGTATTCGATGCTGGTGCCGTTCCTGATCTTCGCCATCGGCATTTCCCACGGGGTGCAGAAGATCAATGGCATCGCCCTGCAGTCCAGCGACGCCGATAACGCCCTGACCGCCGCCCGACGCACCTTCCGCCAACTGTTCCTGCCGGGGATGATCGCCATCCTCGCCGACGCCGTGGGCTTCATCACCCTGCTGATCATCGACATCGGCGTGATCCGCGAATTGGCCATCGGCGCCTCGATCGGCGTGGCGGTGATCGTCTTCACCAACCTGATCCTGCTGCCGGTGGCCATCAGCTACGTCGGTATCAGCCAGAAGGCCATCGCCCGCAGCAAGAAGGATGCGGTCTGCGAGCACCCGTTCTGGCGCCTGCTGTCGAACTTCGCCAGCCCCAAGGTGGCGCCGGTGTCGATTGGGTTGGCGCTGCTGGCCTTCGCGGGTGGGCTCTGGTACAGCCAGAACCTGAAGATCGGCGACCTCGACCAGGGCGCGCCGGAGTTGCGTCCCGACTCACGCTACAACCTCGACAACCGCTTCATGATCGGCAACTACTCCACCAGTTCCGATGTGCTGGTGATCATGGTCAAGACCGCCGCCGAGCGCTGTTCGGTGCACGAGACGATGGCGCCCATCGACGAGTTGATGTGGACGATGGACAACACCCCCGGCGTGCAGTCGACCATCTCCCTGGTGACCGTGTCCAAGCAGGTGATCAAGGGCATGAACGAAGGCAGCCTGAAGTGGGAGACGCTGTCGCGCAACCCGGACATCCTCAACAACTCCATCGCCCGTGCCGACGGGCTGTACAACGCCAACTGCTCGCTGGCCCCGGTGCTGGTGTTCCTCAACGACCACAAGGCCGAGACCCTCGAACGGGTCACCGCCGCCGCCAAGGCCTTTGCCGAGGCGCATGATCGTGACGGCTTGCAGTTCCTGCTCGCGGCCGGCAACGCCGGCATCGAGGCGGCCACCAACGAGGTGATCAAGTCGGCCGAGCTGACCATCCTGATCCTGGTGTACCTGTGTGTGGCGGTGATGTGCCTGATCACCTTCCGCTCCTTCGCCGCGACCCTGTGCATCGTATTGCCGCTGGTGCTGACCTCGGTGCTGGGCAACGCCCTGATGGCCTTCATGGGCATCGGCGTGAAGGTGGCGACGCTGCCGGTGGTGGCCTTGGGCGTGGGCATCGGGGTGGACTACGGCATCTACATCTACAGCCGCCTGGAAAGCTTCCTGCGCGCGGGGTTGCCGTTGCAGGAGGCCTACTACGAAACCCTGCGCTCCACCGGCAAGGCCGTGCTGTTCACCGGTCTGTGCCTGGCCATCGGCGTGTGCACCTGGATCTTCTCGGCGATCAAGTTCCAGGCCGACATGGGCCTGATGCTCACCTTCATGCTGCTGTGGAACATGTTCGGGGCGCTGTGGCTGCTGCCGGCACTGGCGCGTTTCCTGATCAAGCCGCAGAAGATGGTGGGCAAGCCGGGCGGCTCGATCTTCGCCCACTGAGCCAGGGGCGGGCAGGCGGCCGGGGCGATATACTGGCCGCCTTTTTTCGCCCTAGGTGTTTCCCATGCCCGCTCTCGCTACCGCCCTCGAATCCTGCGACATGCTGCTGATCGACGGCCTGCATGCCTTTGACTTCACCTGCGACGACACCGGCCTGGTGGTCGAGTGCATGGACGGTCGCCAGCTGCGCCGCTGGACTTTCAGTGCCGAGCAGGTCGCCGCCGCCCGCGCCGAGGGGAACGATTGGTTGCTGGCCGATGCCGAAGCTGAACACCGCCTGGTGTTGATGAGTGCCTTTCGCGCCCCTGATGAGGACGAAGATGAACCGGAACTGGAAGCGCCTGCTGATCGTTAGTCTCATGGGTCTGGGCGTCAACGCGCAGGCTGCCACGTTGCTGGTGGGCAGCTATACCGACGGCGCCAGCAAGGGCCTGTATCGCTATGCCTTCGACACCGACACCGGGCGCATCGAACAGCAGCCGCTGCAAGTGATCGAGGTCGACAGCCCGTCCTGGCTGGTGCTGTCCGAAGACCACAAGCAGCTGTTTACCGTCAACGAGACGCGTGCAGGTCATGTCAGCAGCTATGCGGTGGGCAGCGACGGCGAGCTCGAACCGCTCGGACAGGTGCCCAGCCTCGGCGATGAGCCGACCCATGCCAGCTTGAGCCAGGATGAACGCTACCTGTTCGTGGCCAACTACGCCGTGGCCCCCGACCCCGGTGGCAGCCTGGTGGTGATTGCAGTGGACCGCGACGGCAAACTGGGCAAGGTGCAACAGCAATTGCGGCATGCGCCGAGCCAGGTCAATGCCGAGCGCCAGCGCGGTGGCCATGTGCATTCGGTGGTGCGTTCGCCCGATGGCAGTCACCTGTATGCCAGTGACCTGGGCGCCGACAAGGTGTTCATCTATCGCTACGACGGCGCCAGCAGCGATCAGCCATTGACCCCGGCCACTCCGGCATCGGTCACGCTGCCGCCGGGCAGCGGGCCGCGTCACCTGCTGTTCGATGCCAAGGGCCGGCATGCCTATCTCACCCTGGAAATGAGCGCCGAAGTGGTGATGTTCGATGTTCGTCAGGTCGAGTTGATCGAGCGCCAGCGCCTGCCCCTCACCGACAGCGCCGATCCGGCGGCGAAGGCCGCTGCAGGGCTGCACCTGTCGGACGATGGGCGGTTTCTCTACGTCAGCAACCGTGGCACCGCCAACCAGATCGTGGTCTATGCCGTCGATCCCGAGGATGGCCACCTGACCCTGGTGCAGCGTCGCTCGGTGGAAGGCGATCATCCCCGGGAATTCGCCTTGGACCCCAGTGGCAAGTTCCTGCTGGTGGCCAACCAGAAGAGCAACCAGATCGTGGTGATGAACCGAGACGCGCGTACCGGCAGGCTCGGCGACACGGTGCAGACTCTGGCTCAGGACGCACCCTCGGACCTGAAGCTGTTCGAGTGATTGGCGCTCATGGCTGCTTGGCCATGATCGCCGTGAACAGCTCCGACGCCAGCCATCCTTGTAACCATCGGCGCAGGCGCGGATAAGCCGCCTCGGCGAACCATTGCGGTTCGACCCCGGCGAACTGGCGCAGCAAGGGCATCAACGCGGCATCGGCCAGACTTGGGTGATCGGCCAGCAGGAAGTGCCGTTGCGCCAGCAATCCTTCCAGTTCGGCCAGCCAGGTTTCAGCCTGCCGGCGGTAGTGTTCACGCGAATGCTCGGGGTAACGTTCGGCGTACTTGTAGCGGTTCACCTGGGCCTTGAAGTCCGTGTCGTTGCGGGCAATGAGCACCTCGGCGCGGGCTGCGGCGGGCGGGTCGTCGAGCAAGCGCCAGTCTTGCGGGTCATGCCGGTCCAGTGCCCAGCGCATGATGTCCAGGCTTTCCTCCAGCACCCCGGTGCTGGTATCGAGCACCGGCACCGTGCCCTTGGGCGACAAGGCCAGCAGTTCGGCGGGCTTGTGCTTCAGCGACACTTCGCGGATCTCCACGTCGCAGCCGGCATAGCGCAGCGCCAGGCGCGCCCGCATGGCCCAAGGGCAGCGCCGGAACGAGTAGAGGATCACCCGCAGACCTCGACATCGCTCAAGCCGTTGCCTTGGCGGCGCACCTGGATCTGCACGGGGATCCGCTCGTGCATTTCCTGCACGTGGGAGATCACCGCGACCTTGCGGCCCTGGGCCTGCAAGCCGTCCAGCGCGTCCATGGCCAATTGCAGCGATTCCGGGTCGAGGCTGCCGAAGCCTTCGTCGATGAACAGCGACTCGATGCGCAGGGTGCTCGAGGCCATGGACGCCAGGCCCAGGGCCAGGGCCAGCGACACCAGGAAGGTCTCGCCGCCGGACAGCGAATGCACCGAGCGCAGTTCGTCGCCCATTTCCGTGTCCAGCACCAACAGGCCGAGGGCGCTGCCGCCGCGCTTGAGGCGGTAGCGCCGGGCCAGTTGGCGCAACTGCTGGTTGGCGTGGTGCAGCAGCAGGTCGAGGTTGTAGCCCTGGGCGATCTTGCGGAACACATCGCCGGAGGCCGAGCCGATCAACGCGTTCAAGCGCGCCCAGCGTTGCCATTCGCGGCGGGCCTGCTCGATGGCGTCGGCCAAGGCCTGATGCGCCTGCTGGCGGCGTTGGTCGTCGGCCTGGCGGGCGCGCAGTTCGGCGCACTGCTGTTCCTGGGCGTTGAGGTGTTCACGCAGCGCGACCAGGCGTTGTTGCAGGTCGTCGATCGACGCCTGGACCGCACCCGCGGCGTTGTGCTGTTGCAGGCGCTGTTCGCGCTCCTGCAACAGCACCCGGGCCTGTTCGACCGCTTTCTCGGCCTGCTGCAGGCGCTGCCGCAGCGCGCTGACCTCGGCGTCGTCGATGGCCAGCAAGCGTTGCAATCCAGCGTCGTCGAGTTGCGGATGCTCGGCGCGCCAGTCGGCGATCTGGCTGTCCAAGGCGTGCCGTTCCTGCTCTAGCGCCTGCTGACGGGCGGTGTTGGCCTTGAGTTCGCCGGCCAGTTGCACGTCCTGGGTACGCAGCGCCTGAAGCTGCTGCGCCGTCCCGCTGTCGAGTGCCCGGGCCTGTTCGAGCAGGGTGTCGCCATGCTGCTGCCAGGCCTCGGCGCTGGGCTGCTCGCCGAGTAGTTCGGACAGCTCGGCGTGCGCCTGCTGACGCTGGGCATCGAGCGCTGCGCGTTGCTGCTGCAACTGTTCCAGCGCCTGGGCCTGGGTTTGGTGGTGATCGTGCAACTTGTCCAGTTGCGCTTGGCGGGCCTGCTGCTCCTGTTGTTCTTCCTGGCGCTGGGTCTGCTGTTGCAGGCGCAGGCTGATCTGCTGGTCGAGGGCGACGAAGGCGTGGGTGGGGTCATCGCTGAGGGCTTTGAGCACGTCTTCGGGCAGCACGCTGGCCAAGTCCGTCAGGCCTTGCCGCAGTTGTTGCTCGTCGTTATCCAGGGCCTGGTGCTGCTGCTCCAGATGGCGCTGGGCCTGCTGCTGGGTCTGCTGCGCGGCCTGCATCTGCTGGGCCAGGCGCGCGGCATCTTTTTGCAGCGTGAGCAGGGCGCTCTGGCGCTGCTCGTCCCGGCCGATTTCCGTCTCCAGCCGGCGCAATTGGCTGTCGAGCCAGGCGCTGCGGGCCGGGTCATCCTGGGGCGCCAGCGCTGGCCACAGGCTGTGGGCCTGCAACTGGGCCGCCAGCGGTTGCAACTGGTCGTCCAGGTGCAGGTGTTGCTGCTGGAAGTCCTTGAGTTGGGCGTTGACCACGCCGAGCTGGGTGCGCAACTCCACCAGTTGCTGGGTGAGCGTCGCGACCTGTTGCTGCGCCGCTTCTTCTTCGACCTGGTCGTGCTGTCCAAGGCTCTGCAACAGCGCCTCGGGCTGGTGAAACGGATGTTCGGCGCTGCCGCAGACCGGACAGGCTTCGCCCTCGCGCAACTGACTGCGCAGCGCTTCGACACTGCTGTGGCGCGCCTGACGCTGGCGCTCCAGCAATTGCCGGGTCAGCGCCAAGGCCTGCTCGGCGGTGTCCAGTTCGGCTTTGGCGGCGGTGCCCTGGGCGATCAACTGCTGGCGCTGCTGCATGGCCTGCTGCTGGCGTTCGCGCAGCCCATCGCGTTGCTGGCTCAACTCGCGCTCGCGGCCGTGCAGGCGCGACAGTTCCTCCACTGCACGCTGCTGTTTGCGATTGTCCTGAAGCATGCCGCCGAGCAGATCGATCTGCTCGGCCAGTGCCTCGGGCTCGGCCTTGGCTTCGCGGAACAGCAGTTCGAGGCTGTCGCGCAGGCTCTGTACCTGCGCAGTGGCCTGGCTGGCCTGGGCCTGAAGACCGGGCAACTCTTCGCGGCCTTGGGCCAGGCGGGCGCCGATCTGCACCACCTGACGCACTTGCGGCAGGTACGCCTGCCAGGCGTCGGCCAGCCCGGACAAATGCTGGCTCTCGGCCAGTGTGGTGTCGATCAGCGCCAACTGCGCCAGGCTGCGCTGCTGGTGTTCTTGCACCTGCTCAAGCTGTTGCTGGCCCTCGACCAGACGCTGTTCGGCGTCCTGGCAGAGCGACTGCTGTTTCTCCAGGTCCTGGTCCAGGCGCGCCAGTTCGTGCTGGGCGGCGAACGCCTGACGCAGGCGCGGGGCCTGTTCGGCCTGCTGCGCTTGCTGTTGCGCGAGGGCTTCGCGCGCCGCGAGCTGAGCCTGCTCCTGCTCGCCGAGGCGGGCGCGCAGGTCGGTCTGCTGACGCGTCTGCTCGGCCATCTCGGCCGCCAGCGGCGCGAGCTGGGCGCCCAGGGCGTGCTGACGCTGGAACTGATGACGCTGCGGCGCCAGACGTTCCAGACGCTGCAGGTCCAGACGCTGTTCGCCCAACTGCTCGCTGGCCTGCTCGGCGGTCTGGAGTGCTTCGACCACTTCCTGGCGTTGCGCCTGTAAGCGCTGCTGCTCGGCCAGCCAGGCGCATTGCTGCTCCAACTGCCGTTCGTTGGCTTGCTCGGCCTTGAACTGCAGCAAAGCCTGTTCGAGTTGTCGATCCAGCTCGGCGCGTGCGTCGGCCGCCAGCGGCAGCAGATGGCTGGCCTGGTCTTCCAGGGTCTTGAGTGCGTCGGCCGCTTCGCGGGTGCGGCTGAAGGCGCGCTGGCCGAGGCGGGTGTAGATCGCCGTGTTGGTGAGTTTTTCCAGCAGCTCGCTGCGCTCGCGGTCGTCGGCCTTGAGGAAGGCGCCGAATTCGCTTTGGGCCAGCATCACCGCGCGGGTGAACTGTTCGAAGTTCAGCCCCAGGCGCGCCTCGACCAGCGGCTTGTATTCCTGCTTGCCGCTGGCCAGCAGTTGCTCGCCGTCCAGGTCATAGAGGCTCTGGCGGCTCTGCTGCAGTTTGCCGGTGGCCTTGTCGCGGGCGCGGTTGGCCTCCCAGCGGGCGCGGTAGCGCTGGCCGTCGATGCCGACGAAATCGACCTCGGCAAAGCCGCTGCCGGTGCCGCGCCGCAGCAGGTTGCGCGGGTCGGACGTGGGAATCTCGCCGTCGGCATCGGGCACCTTGGCTTCGCGACCGATCGGTTCGAGCCGCGGCACCGTGCCGAACAGCGCCAGGCACAGGGCATCGAGCAAGGTGCTCTTGCCGGCGCCGGTCGGCCCGGTGATGGCGAACAGGCCAGCGCTGGCCAGGGGCTCGGCGGTGAAGTCGATGTCCACGGGGCCGGCCAGGGAGGCCAGGTTCTTCAGGCGGATGGCCAGGATCTTCATGGCTGCGACGACTCCAGTTGCACGTCCTGCAGCAGCAGGGCGAAGTCGTTCAGGGTCTGCTCGTCGACGGGGCTGCCGTAGGCCTGCTCCCAGGCGCGGCCGAACAGATCCTGCGGCGTGAGCTGCGACAGTTCGACGAACGCCTGGCCGTCGTCGTCACGGGCCTCGCGCCCGGCGTATTCGGCGCTGATGCGCACCAGGCGCACGGCCTTGCCGTGCAGAGCGGCCTCGATGCGCTGGCGCAGGTCCGGCTGAGGCTCGTCCAGGCGCACGCGCACTTCCAGCCAGGGCTGACGGTTGGGATCGTCCAGCAGATCAATCACCGGCAATTCGGCCAGTTGCTCGAGCAGCTCGCTCAACGGCGCCGGCCCCATGCGCTGCAAGGCCACGGCGCGCGGCACCAGGCGCGGCTCGACGCTCACCAGCGCGGCGCCGTCCAGCTCGATCTCCAGCACCTGGTGCGGGTAGTTGATCTCGGCGAACGACAGCGGAATAGGCGCGCCGCTGTAGCGGATGCGTTGCTCGCGGTTAACCTTCTGCGGCTTGTGCAGGTGGCCCAGGGCGACATAGGCGATGGCTGGGTCGAACAGCCGCGCCGGCAGCGCTTCGGCGTTGCCGATGATCAGGCTGCGTTCGGAGTCTTCGCTGATCGAGCCGCCGGCCATGTGCGCATGGCTGATGGCGACCAGCGCCTGGTCCTTGCGGCGTTTGCCCAGCGCTGCGCCGATCAGTTGCTGGTGCACCTGATGAATGCCTTGCAGGTAGTCGTCGCCCAGTTGTGGGCCGGTGACTTCGGCTGGACGCAGGAAGGGCAGGGCCAGGCACCAGGCGCAGACCTTGCCGCGGGCGTTGGTCAGCGGAATCAACAGGCGCTCGGCGTCGAGCTGGCCGTCGTCCATCCAGTGCACGCGGCCCAGGGCATGGGTGCGCAGGCGCCGCATCAGCGGTGCAGGCAGCTCGATGCGCGAGCCGGAGTCGTGGTTGCCGGCGATCATCACGATGTCCAGCTTGGGCTGCTGTTCGTGGGCCTGGACGATGAAGTCGTAGAGGCGTTCCTGGGCTTTGACCGGCGGGTTGACGGTGTCGAAGATATCGCCGGCGATCAGCAGCGCGTCGGGCTGGCGCAGGCGCAACTGGCCCAGCAACCAGTCGAGGAAGCAGGCGTGTTCGAAGTCGCGTTCCTGGCCGTGGAGACTCTGGCCCAGGTGCCAGTCGGAGGTGTGAAACAGACGCATGGGGGACCTGTCGATGTCGAGTCGAGCGAACGCGGGTCGCGCTTGAAGGGGCGCTCGGGAGGGTCGCCATGGTAACTCAACTCGTCCGCGACCGGTTCTGCCGATGCTCAGGACCGTGGGGGCGATGCGGTCCTTATTTCGGGTACAGCGGCGGCAGGTTGCCGCTGTCGCCACCGGGCGCGACGGCAGGCTGGGCAGGCGGGATGCTGCCGATCGCGCGCCACAATTCGTCGCCATGCCAGTTCTGGCCGCTCTCGCTGTAGAGCGCCCCATTGAGTCCATCCAGCGCATCGGACAACGGTACGAAGCGCGCGGCCATTTCGGCCAGCGTCTCGGGCTGCTGACGGGCCCAGGCATCGAGCGCCTGGCGGGTGGCATGCGGATCGTTGGCCTGGCAGGCGCGCTTGAGATCGTCGAGCAACGTGCGTGGGCTCGGGCCACTCTGCGCCGTGCGCAGCACTGCCGGTTGCGAGCGGGCGCGCCACCACAGGCCGAAGCCCAGCAGCGTGGTCAGCGCCAGGATCAGCGTCGCCAGTTGCCAGGGCCACAGCAGGCGGCTACCGCCTGCGCCGTCGGCGGCAGGCGTGTCGGTGTTCAGGGCCGGGTTGTCGTCGATCTGCAGACCACGGGCCGGCAGGCTGCTGTGTTCCAGATGGTCCTCCAGGGTGTTCCACCAGGTGACTTCCAGCGCCGGCAACTGCAGGTGGCCGCTGCGGGTGGGGACCAGGGCTTCGCGCTCTTCGCGGTTGGCGGTCATGCCGCGTTCGTTGATCTCGTTGCGCAGCAAGGGCTGGTCGGGGTAGCGACGCAGGCCGGGTGCTTCGGTGGCCGGCAGCGGCGGCAGTTGGGTGCTGGACAGGCCCTCGGCGCGCAGGGTGATGCTGCGGGTCAAGGAGTCGCCGATCTGCGTGGGTTGCTGGCTGGGGTCGGGGTTCCAGCGCTCTTCCAGGGTCAGGCTGCGCGCCGGCAGCCAGGTCAGCCCGGCGGGCCAGGCGGCGGGGATCGGTTTGACCTGCAGGCTCAGCGGCAGCGAGCTGACCTGCACTTGGCGCCCGCTGTTGCCGGGCTGCTGGCCGCTGTCGGCCGCCGTGGCAGTGAAGGTCAGCGGCGGCAGTTGCAGTGGGCCGCTGCGCTGCGGGTAGAGGGCATAGCGGGTTTCGATCACGCCGTGGCGCACGCCGTTGATGTCCTTCTCGTAGGTGCGCGACTCGCCCAGTGGCTCGACCTTGACCTCATCCAGGCGCAACGGGCTGAGGCTGCTGTCGTCGTACAGCGATACCGAGTGATAGATGCGCACGGTCAGCACGGCCTGGGCCTGAACATAGACCTCGGGGCTGTCCAGGCTGGTCTCGATGAACACCTGCGAGGCGCTGTCCGGGCGGTTGGGATCGGCTTGCACCACTTGCAACTCGATCGGCTCGCTGCGGGACTGACCCAATTGCAGCGCCGGGATCTGCAGGCTGCCGCTGCGCTTGGGCAGCAGGGTGACGATCCAGCGGGTGCTGGCCCGGGTTTCGCCATCCAGGGTGCGCAGGCTGTTGAGCTGGCGGGTGCCGCGCACCTCGAAATCGCCCTCCAGGGCGCGCAGGTCGGGTTTGCCGAACTGGGTGACGTCCTGGCTTTCCAGGGTCAGTTCCAGGGTTTCGCCGGCCTCCACGCGGGTACGGTCGACGCTGGCCTGCAGCGCCGGTTGGGCCTGGGTGAGGGTGAGCCAGAGCAGGCCGAGTACAAAGACGCCGAGGCGACTCATCGTTTGGGTTCCTGATGCAATTGCTGTTCGTACCAGAACTTGCGCCGCAGCAACTGCGCCGGGTTGTCGGGGATTTCCCGCAACCACTGTTCCAGGGCCTGGCGCTGTTCGGCGTCCAGGCCGGTGGCGGCCGGTCGTTGCGGCGGTTGGGTGACGCTGTCGTCATCGTCGCCGGGGCTGCTGGAGCCGGTCGCATTGTCGTTGTTGGGGGCATTGCGGGCGTCGCGGCTGTCCTGGGCCGGGCTCTGCTCGTCGTTGCCGGGCGTGCCTTGGGCGCTGCTGTTGGGCGAACTGCTGTTGCCGTCGGTGTCGCGACTCGGGCTCTGCTCGGCCTGGTCGCTGTCGGTTTGCGCCTCGGCCTTGCCTTGGCGTTGCTGCAACAGTTGCTCGACCAGCGCCTGGTTGTCCAGTGCCGGTTGCAGGTCGGGTTGACGTTCCAGTGCCTGCTCGTAGGCGTCGAGCGCGGCCTCCAGCTCGCCGGCCTGGGCCAGCGCGTTGCCGCGGTTGTAGTGGGCGGCCGCGCTGTTGCTCTGGGCGAAGGCCTGGGCCGCGCCGCTGTAGTCACCAGCCTGGTACAGCGCCATGCCACGCCACTGCGGATCCTCGAAGCGTTCGGCGGCCTCGGCGGGGCGCTGGCGTTGCAGCAGGTGCTGGCCCTGTTGATCGGGGCGTCGCCACAGGTCCTGGAACTCGAAGGCTTGGCTGGGCTGGGGCAGGGCCAGCAACAGCGGCAGGCAGAACAGCCAGCCGCGCCGCCCGGCGCAGGCGGCCAGCAGCAGCAGCGGCAGCAGTAGCCAGTAACCCTGGTCGGCCCAGCTGTCCAGGTGCAGGGTCTGGCCGTCGTCGCGCAGGGCGCGCGGATTGTCGAACAGGCCCAGGCCGCGCAGGTCCAGGTCGTCGACGCGGGCGTGGCGGTAGCGACCGCCGCTGCCGGTGACGAAGCGCTTGAGCTCGGGGCTGTCCAGGTGCGGCACGAGAATGCCGCCCTGGGCGTCCTTGAGGTACTCGCCGTTGGCTTGGCGCACAGGGGCGCCTTCGGCGGTGCCGACGCCGAGCATCAGCAGCGAAGGCCCTTGACGGCCGAGGGCCTGACTGATGCCCTGGCGCTCCTGGGCACTGAGTGACGAGCCGATCAGCAGCACCCGGCCTTCGCCCAGGCCGCTCTGGGCCAGCAGCGCCAGGCCCTTGTGCAGCGCCAGGTCGGCGCGCTGGCCCGGTTGCGGCATGATCGCCGGATCGACCGCTTCGAGCAGGTTGCGGGTGGTGCCCAGGTCGTCGGACAGCGGTACCAGCGTGTGTGCGCTGCCGGCGTAGACGATCAGCGCGGTCTGGCTGTCGCGGCGGTGTTCGAGCAGGTCGAGGATCTTGCGTCGAGCTTGCTCCAGGCGGTTGGGCTGGACGTCCTCGGCGAGCATCTGCGGGGTGAGTTCGAGCAGGATCACCAGCGGATCGGCGGGGCGCTGACGGGTTTCTTCCAGGCGCTGCCAGCTCGGTCCGAGCAAGGCCAGTACCAGCAGCAGCCAGGCCAGGCCCAGGGCGATCCAGGGCAGTTTGCTGCGGCTGCCGCTGCCGCCACCGAGCAGCACGGCGTGGAACTGCGGCGGCAGGATCATCTGCCAGCGTCCGGCGCGCTGGCGCCGATGCCAGAGCTTGAACAACAGCCAGGCGAGCACGGGCACGCTCAGCAGCCAGAGCGGGCGTAGCCAGTGTGGCCAGAGTTCGATCATCGCCGCCTCCTCAGGCGCAGGCGTTCGAGGCGCTGACGCCATTGCGGATGGGGCTGCAGGAACCGCGGGCGACGCAGCAGGCGCTGCAGAAGGTGGTCGGGCCACTGCACGGCGACCACCAGCAGCACGCTGAGCAGCAGCGCCAGGGCCAGTGGCCAGGCATAGAGCTCATGGGCGGTACGCGCCTGAGTGGGTTGCTGGGCCACCGGTTCGAGGCGGTCGAGGGTGTCGCCGATGGCGTCCAGTTCGGCACCGTCGTGGGCGCGGAAGTAGGCGCCCTGGGTCAGGCTGGCGATTTCCTTGAGCGAGGCTTCGTCCAGGTCCAGGCTTGGATTCAGGCCGAGCAGGCCCGGTGTGCCGTTGGCGTCGGGATCGGCGCCGATGCCGATGGCATAGATGCGCACGCCTTCCTGAGCGGCCAGGCGCGCGGCGGTCAACGGGTGGATCTGCCCGCCGTTGTTGGCGCCATCGGTGACCAGCACCAGCACCCGGCTCTGTGCCGGTCGCTGGCGCAGGCGCTTGACTGCCAGGCCGATGGCGTCGCCGATGGCGGTGTTCTTGCCGGCGATGCCGATCTGCGCTTCGTCGAGGAAGGTGCGCACGGTGCGCCGGTCGAAGGTCAGCGGCGCTTGCAGGTAGGCTTGGCTGCCGAACAGGATCAGGCCGACCCGGTCGCCTTCGCGGTCCTGGAGAAAGTCGCCAAGCAGTGCCTTGACCAGGTCCAGGCGACTGATGTCGTCGCCTTTCCAGTGCATGTCGGGGAAATCCATCGAGCCCGATACGTCCACTGCGACCAGCAGGTCGCGGCCGCTGGCGGCGATCGGCACGGGTTCGCCCAGCCATTGCGGGCGCGCGGCGGCCAGCAGCAACAGCAGCCAGATCACCAGGAACGGCGCCTGCTGGCGCCAGGTCGGCAGGTTCAGGCGCGCGCGGCGCCCGGCCAGGCTTTCCAGTTCGTCGAGAAAACCCACCTTGAGCACCGGCTCGCCGCTGTCGGCGGCAGGCAGCAGCAGGCGCATCAGCCAAGGCAGCGGCAGCAGCGCGAAGATCCACGGCCAGGCCAGGTCAAACATGTTTGCGAATCCAGGTCTCGACCGCCTGGGCAAGCCCGGCGATGGCCTTGTCGTCGAGTTTGCACTCGGGCTTGTAGGCGCCTTCGACCAGTACCATCCAGCGCGTCAAGCCGGCGGCCGGGCAGCGGTTGTCGAGAAAGGCCAGCCATTGGCGGCCGTTGAGGGTATGGCTGTGCGCACCGGGATAGTGGTTGCGGCACAGGCGCTTGAGCAGGGCATTGATCTGCTGCAGCCAGGCGCCTGCCGGCGCACCGTCGTAGGGGCGCGGCAGGCGGGCCAGTTCGGCCAGCGCCTCGATCCGCACCGGATCCAGCGGCTGCTCGGCGCGCACCACCTTGCGCGGAACCGGGCGCCAGCGCAGCAGGCGCCACAGGCCCCAGCCCAACAGCGGCAGCACGGCCAGCAACAGCCACCAGCCCGGCGCCGGCGGCCAGACACCGATCGGCGCTGGCG
Organism: Pseudomonas boreofloridensis; assembly: GCF_030580795.1. NCBI lineage: Bacteria > Pseudomonadati > Pseudomonadota > Gammaproteobacteria > Pseudomonadales > Pseudomonadaceae > Pseudomonas > Pseudomonas boreofloridensis. The sequence goes on from NZ_JAUQOQ010000009.1 coordinate 131,034, forward strand.
CGATCAGCGGTTGCAACTGATCCAGCGGGTTCATTGGCTGCTTCCAGGGCGCTGGTTGAGGGACTCGCGCAACTGCTCGATCATTTCGCTCTGGGTGCTCAGCGGAATCAGCACCACGCGCAGTTTCTGCGCCAGCAACTCCCAGCGCTCGATCCGCGCTTCGGCCTGCTGGCGATAGAGCAGGCGCAGGTTGGCGTCCAGGGTATCGAGTTCCAGTTGCGCGCCGCGCTGGGCGAAGCGCAGCAGGCCGGCGGCGGGCAGGGCATGGTCGAGCGGGTCGCTGATCGGCAGCAGCAGCAGGTCGCAATGGCGCGAGAGCATCGCCAGGTGCTGTTCCACCGCCGGAGTGAGCGCGCGCTCGTCGCAGATGATGATGGCCAGGCTGCCCGGGCGCAGCACCTCGCGCGCACGGCGCAGGGCCAGGCCCAGGCTGTCCGCTTGCGGCACGGCTTCGGTGTGCAGCGCCTGGTTGATGCGCGCCAGGCGATTGAGCAACTGCAGCAGGCTCTGCTTGCTGCGACGTGGTTTGATCTCGTGGTGCTCGTGGTCGCCGAACACCAGGCCGCCGATGCGGTCGTTGTGGCCCAGGGCGGCCCAGCCGAACAGCGCGGCCGCCTGGGCGGCGAGCACCGACTTGAACATCAGGCCCGAGCCGAAGAACAAGCGCTGGCTCTGCTCGACCAGGATGAAGATCGGCCGCTCGCGCTCTTCATGGAACAGCTTGGTGTGCGGCTCCTGGGTACGGGCGGTGACGCGCCAGTCGATGTTGCGCACATCGTCGCCGGCCTGGTAGACGCGAACCTGATCGAAATCCACGCCGCGTCCGCGCAGTTTGGAGTGGTGCAGGCCCACCAGCGGGCTGCGCTGGCCGGGTCGGGAAAACAGCTGGATTTCGCGCACGCGGTGGCGCATGTCGATCAGCTCGGCCAGGCCGATGCGGATCCCGGGTTCGCTCAGGTGGGCGGCGGGCATGCGCGTCAGGCGACGGCGACGACGTCGAGGATGCGCTGCACCACGCGGTCCTGGTCGACACCGGCCGCTTCGGCCTCGAAGGACAGGATGACGCGGTGGCGCAACACGTCGAACAGCACCGCCTGAATGTCCTCGGGGCTGACGAAGTCGCGTCCGGCCAGCCAGGCATGAGCGCGTGCGCAGCGGTCCAGGGCGATGGAGCCGCGCGGGCTGGCGCCATAGGCGATCCAGTCGGCCAGCTCGGCGTCGAACTTGGCGGGTGTACGGGTGGCCATCACCAGTTGCACCAGGTATTCCTCCACCGCATCGGCCATGTACAGGCCGAGGATTTCCCGGCGCGCAGCGAAGATCGCCTGCTGGCTCACCTGGCGTTCGGGCTTGACCTCGCCGCCCAGCGCTTCGCCGCGGGCCTGCTGGAGAATGCGCCGCTCGACGGCGGCATCCGGGAAGCCGATCTTGACGTGCATGAGGAAGCGGTCGAGCTGGGCTTCGGGCAGCGGGTAGGTGCCTTCCTGCTCGATGGGGTTCTGCGTGGCCATCACCAGGAATAGCGGCGACAGCTCGTAGGTGCTGCGGCCAACGCTGACCTGGCGCTCGGCCATGGCTTCGAGCAACGCCGACTGGACCTTGGCCGGTGCCCGGTTGATTTCGTCGGCCAGCACCAGGTTGTGGAAAATCGGCCCTTGCTGGAACACGAAGCTGCCGGTTTCCGGGCGATAGATCTCGGTGCCGGTGATGTCGGCCGGCAGCAGGTCGGGGGTGAACTGGATACGGTGGAACTGCGCCTCGATGCCTTCGGCCAGTTCCTTGATGGCTTTGGTCTTGGCCAGGCCCGGCGCGCCTTCGACCAGCATGTGGCCGTCGGCGAGCAGTACGATCAGCAGGCGATCGACCAGCTTCTCCTGGCCCAGGATCTGGGAGGAGAGAAAGGTGCGCAGCGCGATCAGCGCTTCACGGTGTTCCATCGGCGACGGTTCCTGGACATGGGCCGGGCGCTTGGCTGAAGGCGGGGTGCCGGGCAGGGGCACATACTTTAATCCATCCAGGGGGGTGGCGACCAATGGCCGCCGGAAAAATACCTGCGCCGTGCCCAGTCGAGGCCTACAGGAACACGAATTTGGCGATGAAGATCAGGCACAGCACCCACAGGCTGGCCGAAATCTCCTTGAATTTGCCGGTGCCGGCCTTGAGCACCACGTAGGTGATGAAGCCCAGGGCGATACCGTCGGCGACCGAGAACGTCAGCGGCATCATGATCGCGGTGACGATCGCCGGGATGCTGTCGGTGGCCTCGTCCCATTCGATGTGGGCCATGCTACCCATCATCAGCATCGCCACGTAGATCAGCGCGCCGGAGGTGGCGTAGGCGGGGGTCATGCCTGCCAGCGGGGCGAAGAACATCGCGGCGACGAACAGCACGCCGACCACCACGGCGGTCAGCCCGGTGCGCCCACCCGCCGCCACGCCGGCGGCGCTTTCCACGTAGCTGGTCACCGGCGGCACGCCCACGGCGGCGCCGAACACGCTGGAGGCGCTGTCGGCCTTGAGCGCCCGCGACAGGTTCTCGATGCGACCGTTGGCGGCCACCAGGTTGGCCCGCTGGGCGACGCCCATCAGGGTGCCGGCGGTGTCGAACATGTGCACGAAGAGAAAGGCCAGCACCACGCTGATCATGCTGACGTTGAACACACCGACCAGGTCCATGGCCATCCAGGTCGGCGCCAGGCTCGGCGGCAGCGAGAACACCCCGCCGTACTGCACCAGGCCCAGGCCCCAGCCGGCCAGGGTCACGGCGATGATGCTGATGAGAATGGCGCCGAACACCCGGTGGTAGCTCAGCACCGCGATCAGCAGGAAGCACAGTGCCGCCAGCAGGGGCGCGGGTTCATGCAGCGAGCCCAGCCTGATCAGGGTCGCCGGGCTGTCGACGATGATGCCGGCGGTCTTCAGACCGATCAGTCCGAGGAACAGGCCGACCCCGGCGCCCATGGCGTGGCGCAGGCTAAGGGGAATGCTGTTGAGCAGCCATTCGCGCACCCGCGACAGGGTCAGCAGCATGAACAGCACACCGGAGACGAACACCGCGCCCAGGGCGGTCTGCCAGCTGTAGCCCAGGGTGCCGACCACGGTGTAGGTAAAGAAGGCGTTCAGGCCCATGCCGGGAGCCAGGCCCACCGGCCAGTTGGCGTACAGGCCCATCAGCAGGCACCCGAGGGCGGCGGCGATGCAGGTGGCGACGAAGGCGGCGCCGTGGTCGATGCCGGCGTCGGCCATGATGTTGGGGTTGACGAAGATGATGTAGGCCATGGTGATGAAGGTGGTCACCCCGGCGATCAGCTCGGTCCTGACCGTGGTGCCATGGTGCTTGAGCTTGAAGAGGCGCTCCAGCCAGTCGGGCTTGGGCGAGGTGGCGAGGTCCAGCGACGGGGCTTCGGATTTGCGGCTTTCCACAGCGAGTACTCCTCAAGTCGTTCTTGTTGTTCTGGAGCCCTGATCCTGCGCATGCGCTGGGCGGCTCCGTGAGGGTAGGGCAGATGGCAGGATTTCCTGACTGAAAGGTCAGGAACTTGCACGGTGGATTATGCTTTTGTGTACAAAGAAAGCAAATAATGTTTTATCTTTCGTGCCCACAGGTGTCGTTCGGCGGGCTATAAGGGCATTGGGCATCTGCAGAAACGCCTCAGCCTGTGTACAATGCGCCGATACCTTGACCCCCTTTTTTCACCCCAGGACTTGCCAGCCACCCTGCGACAGGTATTACAGTCGAGGCTCCACTGGCCGACCCCTTGTGCTCGAGTGCCCATGAACGAACAGCTGCAACCTCTGAAGAAACCTGCGCGCGCGCCCAAGGCCGGTCGCAGCGGCACCCAGGACGACATCGTCTATGCGCACATCTTCGAGGCCATCCTCGAACAGCGGTTGGCGCCGGGTACCAAGTTGAGCGAGGAAGCGCTGGGCGAAATCTTCGGCGTCAGCCGCACCATCATCCGCCGCGCGCTGTCGCGCCTGGCCCATGAAAGTGTGGTGCTGCTGCGGCCCAACCGCGGTGCGGTGGTCGCCAGCCCGACGGTGGAGGAGGCGCGCCAGGTGTTCTTCTCGCGGCGTATGGTCGAGCGCGCCATCACCGAACTGGCCGTTCAGCACGCCAGCGTCGAACAGCTCAACGAACTGCGCCAGATGGTGCGCGAGGAGCGCGACAGTTTCTCGCGCGGCGACCGCGGTGCCGGCATCCGCCTCTCCGGCGAGTTTCACCTCAAGCTGGCCGAGGCAGCAGGTAACGCGCCACTGGTCAGCTTCCAGCGCAGCCTGGTGTCGCAGACCTCGCTGATCATCGCCCAATATGAAAGCGGCAACCGTTCCCACTGCTCCTACGACGAGCACATGCAACTGATCGATGCCATCGAGGCGGGCGATGCCAGTCAGGCGGTGAGCTTGATGATGCACCACATGGATCACATCGACAGCAAGCTCAATCTCGACGAAGACAGCGCCTCGGACGATCTGCACGCGGTGTTCTCGCACCTGCTGAACAAGTCCAAGAGCTGATCGTCTGCCGCGCTGATCGAGGACCGCTGCACAGCCCCTGGCCGGGCTGGGCAGCGGTTTTTTTCATCCGCGCCGATGGACCGAACGCCCGGCGGCGAAGGTCTCGCGCACGGTGCGGTCGTCGCCCAGGGTGGTCAGCACGAACAAGGTTTCCTCGATGCTGCGCGACTGCTGGATGCGGTAGTCCAGCAGCGGCGTGGCCTTGTAGTCGAGTACCACGAAGTCGGCGTCGTTGCCGGGGCGCAGGCTGCCGATGCGGTCGTCCAGGCGCAGCGCGCGGGCGCCGCCCAGGGTCGCCAGGTACAGCGACTTGAACGGGTGCAGGCGCACGTCCTGCAACTGCATCACTTTGTAAGCCTCGTTCAGGGTGTTGAGCAGCGAGAAGCTGGTGCCGGCGCCGACGTCCGTGCCCAGGCCCACGTTGACCTTGAAGCGCTCGGCCTGGGGCAGGTTGAACAGGCCGCTGCCCAGGAACAGGTTCGAGGTGGGGCAGAAGGCCACGGCCGAGCCCGTGTCGGCCAGGCGCTGGCATTCCTCGTCGCACAGGTGCACGCCGTGGGCGAACACCGAGCGCTCGCCGAGCAATTCGAAGTGATCGTAGACATCCAGGTAGCCGCTGCGCTCGGGGAACAGCGCCTTGACCCACTCGATTTCCTTGAGGTTCTCCGACAGGTGGGTGTGCAGATAGACGCCGGGATGCTCCTTGAGCAAGCGACCGGCCATGGCCAGTTGCTCGGGGGTGCTGGTGGGGGCGAAACGTGGGGTCACGGCGTAGTGCAGGCGGCCCTTGCCGTGCCAGCGCTGGATCAGCGCCTTGCTGTCGGTGTAGCTGGATTCGGCGCTGTCGGTGAGGTAGTCGGGGGCGTTGCGGTCCATCATCACCTTGCCGGCGATCAGGCGCAGGTCCAGGCGCTCGGCGTGCTCGAACAGCGCATTGACCGATTCGGGGTGCACAGTGCCGAACACCAGGGCGGTGGTGGTGCCGTTGCGCAGCAGTTCGGCGAGAAACCGCTTGGCCACCTCATCGGCATGGGCCTTGTCGGCGAATTGCCTTTCGCAGGGGAAGGTGTAGGTGTTGAGCCAGTCCAGCAACTGTTCGCCGTAGGAGCCGATCATGCCGGTCTGCGGGAAATGGATGTGGGTGTCGATGAAGCCCGGCGTGATCAGCGCGTCCTGGTGGTGCACCACGTCGATGTCGGCATCGAGGGTCGGCAGCAGGTCGGCGGCGTGGCCCACGGCGCTGATACGGCCCTGGTCGATCACCAGCAGACCGTCTTCGAAATACTCGTGGGAGGCCTGCAGGCCGACCTCGGCGGGGTCGGCGATGCTGTGCAGGATGGCGGCTCGGTAGGCTTTGCGAGTGGCAGTCATGAAACGCTCTTCAAATGGCGTGGCTGCGCCGGGAGGGCGGCAGCAACTGGGCAATGGGGCCTGCATTGGCACCAGCGTCGTGCTGGCCGAAACAGGCGTTGTAGGTGGCGATGATCTCGCCGGCGATGGACACGGCGATCTCGATGGGCAGCTTGCCTTTGACCTGCGCCAGCCCCATGGGGCAACGCATGCGTGCCACCACCGCGTCGTCGTAGCCGCGCTCGCGCAGGCGGTGTTCGAACTTGACCCGTTTGGTTTTCGAGCCGATCAGGCCGAACCAGGTGAAGTCGTTGCGCGCGAGAATGGCGGCGGTCAGTTCCAGGTCCAGCTGATGGTTGTGGGTCATGACGATGCAGTAGCTGCCCACTGGCAGCTCGGCCACTTCGTCGACCGGCTCTTCGCTGAGCACCTGGGTCACCCCGTGGGGTATCGACGGTGGGAACTCGTCCGGGCGCGAGTCGATCCAGCGCACCCGGCAAGGCAGCGCGGCGAGCAAGGGTACCAGAGCCCGTCCGACATGGCCCGCGCCGAACACGGCGATCTGCGCCTGCACGGGGGCCATGGGTTCGAACAGCAGCACCGTCACGCCGCCACAGCACTGGCCGAGGCTGGCGCCAAGGCTGAAGCGCTCTAGATGCGGTGTGCTGCGCTGCTCGGCAAGCATCTGCCGGGCAATGTGCAGGGCCTTGAACTCCAGGTGTCCGCCGCCGATGGTGTCGAACAGCTGGCTGGCGCTGACCACCATCTTCGAGCCGGCATTGCGCGGCGTCGAGCCGCGCTCCTCGATGATGGTCACCAGTACACAGGGTTCGCCACGGGCCTGATGATCGGCGAGGGCAGTGATCCATTCGTGCATGTGCTGAATCCTCGGTGAGGCCGGTGTCGTCAGGGGGCGACGGTTTCCGCCACGGGCTGGGTGGCGAGTGGCTGCATGCGCGCCTGGCGCATCTGTTCGCAGCCCCAGAGTACGCGTTCGGGGGTAGCGGGCGCGTCGATCTGCGGCTGCACGCGATAGTCGGCCAGGCTCGCCACGGCGTCCTTGAGCGCGCACCAGGCGGCGATGCCGAGCATGAACGGCGGCTCGCCGACGGCCTTGGAATGGAACACCGTGTCCTCGGGGTTCTTGCGGTTCTCCACCAGCTTCACCCGCAGGTCCGGCGGCATGTCGGCCACCGCCGGGATCTTGTAGCTGGCCGGGCCGTTGGTCACCAGCTTGCCCTTGGCGTTCCACACCAGCTCTTCGGTGGTCAGCCAGCCCACGCCCTGGATGAACCCGCCCTCGACCTGGCCGATGTCGATGGCCGGGTTCAGCGAGTCGCCGACGTCATGCAGGATGTCGGCGCGCAGCATCTTGTATTCGCCGGTGAGGGTGTCGATGAGCACTTCCACACAGGCGGCGCCGAAGGCGTAGTAGTAGAACGGCCGGCCGCGGGCCTGGCTGCGGTCGTAGTAGATCTTCGGCGTGCGGTAGAAGCCGGTGCTCGACAGCGAGACCTGGCCGAAGTAGGCCTGTTGCACCAGTTGTTCGAAGCTCAGCAGTTGTTCGCGCACACGCACGTGGCCGTTGCGGAATTCGACGTCTTCTTCGCTGACCTGGTAGTGCCGGGCGGCGAACTCGGTCAGGCGCCGCTTGAGAATCTCGGCGGCGTTCTGGGCGGCCTTGCCGTTCAGGTCGGCGCCGCTGGAGGCAGCGGTGGGCGAAGTGTTGGGCACTTTGTCGGTGTTGGTGGCGGTGATCTGGATGCGCTCGATGTCGACCTGGAACACCTGCGCCACCACCTGGGCGACCTTGGTGTTCAGGCCCTGGCCCATCTCGGTGCCGCCGTGGTTCAGGTGAATACTGCCGTCGGTGTAGAGGTGGATCAGCGCACCGGCCTGGTTGAGGAAAGTGGCGGTGAAGGAGATGCCGAACTTCACCGGCGTCAGGGCCAGGCCCTTCTTCAGGATGGGGTTGGCGGCATTGAACTGGCGGATGGCTTCGCGGCGTTCGGCGTACTGGCTGCTGACTTCCAGCTCGGCAGTCATTTCCTCGAGCAGGTTGTGCTCGACGGTCTGGTAGTAGTGGGTGACGTTGCGTGTCTGCTTGCCGTAGTAGTTGGCCTTGCGCACCGCCAGTGGATCGAGGCCCAGGTGCCGGGCAATGTGGTCCATCACCTGTTCGATGGCGACCATGCCCTGGGGGCCGCCGAAGCCGCGGTAGGCCGTGTTGGAGGCGGTGTGGGTCTTGCAGCGGTGGCCGTTGACCGTGGCATCGCCCAGGTAATAGGCGTTGTCGGCGTGGAACATGGCGCGGTCGACGATCGAGCCGGACAGGTCGGGGGAATAGCCGCAGTTGCCGGCCAGGTCCATGGCGATGCCGTGCAGGCGGCCGCTGTCGTCGAAGCCGACGTCGTACTCGACATAGAACGGATGACGCTTGCCGGTCATGGTCATGTCCTCGACCCGTGGCAGGCGCATCTTGGTCGGTTGCCCGGTCAGGCGCGCGATCACCGCGCACAGGCACGCGGGGCTCGCGGCCTGGGTCTCCTTGCCGCCGAAACCGCCGCCCATGCGGCGCATGTCCAGCACCACCTTGTTCATCGGCACGTCCAGTACCTCGGCCACCAGCTTCTGCACTTCGGTGGGGTTCTGCGTCGAGCAGTACACCAGCATGCCGCCGTCCTCGGTGGGCATCACCGACGACACCTGCGTCTCCAGGTAGAAATGCTCCTGGCCGCCGATGTGCAGGGTGCCTTGCAGGCGGTGCGGGGCGCTGGCCAGGGCGGCGCTCGAATCGCCGCGCTGATGGGTGTGGCTGTCGAGCACGAAGTGCTTCTGGCGCAGGGCCTGGACCACGTCCAGCACCGGCTCCAGGTCTTCGTATTCGACGATCGCCGCCTGCGCGGCGCGGCGCGCGGTGGCCAGGTCGCGGGCGGCCACGGCCAGCACCGGTTGGCCGTAGTATTCGACCTTGTCGATGGCCAGCAAGGGGTCGCCGGGCATTATCGGGCCGATGTCCTTGAGGCCGGGAATGTCCTCGTGGGTGATGACGATGCGCACGCCTTCGAACTGGTAGCACGGCGTGGTATCGATGCGCAGGATGCGCGCGTGGGCGCGGTCTGCCGTACGTGCATAGACATGCAACTGATTGGGAAACTCCAGGCGGTCGTCGATGTACACGGCCTCGCCGGACACGTGTTTGTCGGCGCTTTCGTGGCGCACGCTGCGACCGACGCCGGTACTCAAGTCCTGGCTGAACAGTTCGGCCATCTCGGCCTGGCTCTTGACGGTGTGATGGTTAGACATGGTCGGTCACCCGGGTCGCGAAGGACGGCGATTGCTGTTCGATGAAGTACTTGCGCAGCAGGTTCTGCGCGGTCAGCAGGCGATAGGCCTGGCTCGCGCGAAAGTCGCTCAGTGGGCTGAAGTCCTCGGCCAGCGCCTGGCAGGCGCGCTCTAGCGTGGCCGAATTCCACGGCTTGCCCAGCAAGGCGGCCTCGCAGGCACGGGCGCGCTTGGGGATCGCTGCCATGCCGCCGAAGGCGATACGGGCGCCGGCCACGGCGCCGTCGTCCAGGCTCAGGTTGAAGGCCGCGCACACCGCCGAGATGTCATCGTCCAGGCGCTTGGAAACCTTGTAGGCACGGAAGGTCCAGTCGGCGCTGGCGCGCGGCACTCGAATCGTCTCGATGAACTCGCTGTCCTGGCGGGCGGTGATGCGGTAGTCGATGAAGTAGTCTTCCAGCGCCAAGGTGCGCTGGCGCTCGCCCTGGCGCAGCACGATCTCTGCATTCATGGCGATCAGCAGCGGGGGCGAGTCGCCGATGGGCGAGGCGTTGCCGATGTTGCCGCCCAGGGTGCCCTGGTTGCGGATCTGCAGCGAGGCGAAGCGCTGTAGCAGCGCGCCGAAGTCCGGGTACTCGCTCGCCAGCGCGGCGTAGGAGTCGGTGAGGGTGACGGCGGCGCCGATTTCCAAATGCGTGGCGGTGAGGTCGATGCGCTTGAGCTCGGCCACGTGACCGACATGGATCATCACCGGCAGGGTCTTGTGCATCTGCGTGACTTCCAGCGCCAAGTCGGTGCCGCCGGCCAGCAGGCGCGCCTCGGGGTGCGAGCCGTAGAGCTCGGCCAGGTCGGCGACGGTCAGTGGCACCAGGCAACGTTTGTCGCCGCTGTTGAGCTCACCGGTCTGTTGCGGGGCGATAGTCTTCAGAAGGGCGATGGTCTGCGCCTGCCCAGCGTCGAACTGATCGGGGCAGGGCTGGGTGCAACTGCGCTCGGCGGCCTCGAGAATCGGCCGGTAGCCGGTGCAGCGGCACAGGTTGCCGGCCAGGGCTTCATGGGCCTGGTGCGGGTCGGCGCCGCGGCTGTTCTTCTGCAAGGCGAACAGCGACATGACGAAACCAGGGGTGCAGAAGCCGCATTGCGAGCCGTGACACTCGGCCATGGCCCGCTGCACGCTGTGCAACTGGCCCTGGTGCTTGAGCGCTTCGACGCTGATCAACTGCTTGCCGTGCAGCGCCGAGACGAAGGTCAGGCATGAATTGAGGCTGCGGTAGCGCAGGGTGTCGGCGCCGTGTGCGTCCTGGGTCAATTCCCCGACCACCACGGTGCAGGCGCCACAGTCGCCACTGGCGCAGCCTTCCTTGGTGCCGGTCTTGCCCAGGTGCTCGCGCAGGTACTGCAGCACCGTCATGTTCGGGTCCAGCGCGTGCTCGCTGTGCAGCGCCTGGTTAACGAGAAACTGGATCACGGAGGAATGCCTCGTAGCGTTTTATTGTTGTTGGGCGGACTCTAAGCAAGCGCTGACCTCGGGGTCAATAATTTTCTGACCCAAAGGTCAGGATTTTACCCGCGCCTGTGTCCAGCCACCCAACGCTGACCTTCTGACAAGCATAGATCGCGCCGGCTCGGCCGGGTGACCGCGAGGTCGCACAAAGCCGTGTGTGGCGCTGCGCGGTTGCCCAATGAGTGCGCTACAATCGCGCCCTTGTGCACTGTTTTCGACTTCCAAGGAACATCATGACGTTCAAGGCGCCTGACAGCCTCTGCGAGCAGATCGCTCACTACCTGGCCGAGCGGATCATCCGTGGCGAGCTCGCACCCGGTGAGCGCATCCAGGAGCAGAAGGTCACCCAGGCGCTGAACGTCAGCCGCGGCTCGGTGCGCGAGGCCCTGCTGATTCTCGAACGTCGCCATCTGGTGGCGATCCTGCCGCGACGCGGCGCCCACGTCACCGAACTGGACGAGCGCAGCGTGCGCAGCCTGTGTGCGCTGATGGGCGAACTGTACATCCTGCTCGGTTACGCCGTGGCCCAGCAGTGGCGCAGCGAGAGCGACCTGCTGCCGTTCCTGGAGATCCAGCAGCGCCTGCACCAGGCCCGCGCGGCCCAGGACATCGAGTCGTTCGTCGCCGACAGTTTCGCGGTAATGCGCGCGGCCTACCCCTTCGCCGCCAACCCCTACCTGCAGGAAACCGTGGAAAACCTGCAGCCGGCCATGAGCCGCGCCTACTACCTGGCCCTGGACCAGCGCCAGGCCAACATGGACGACTACCTCGAACTGTTCGCCCGCCTGCTCGACGCGGTGCTGTTGCGTGACATGCCGCGCATCCGCGAGGTGCTGGTCGCCTACTGTCAGCGCAGCTGCGAGCTGGTGCTGGCTGCGCTGGCGCGGGCCTGACCGATGCGCCTGAAGTGCATCCGCCTGGCCGGCTTCAAGTCCTTCGTCGACCCCACCACCGTCAACTTCCCCAGCAACATGGCGGCGGTGGTCGGGCCTAACGGCTGCGGCAAGTCCAATATCATCGATGCGGTGCGCTGGGTGATGGGCGAGAGTTCGGCGAAGAACCTGCGCGGCGAATCGATGACCGACGTCATCTTCAATGGCTCCTCCGGCCGCAAGCCGGTCAGCCAGGCCAGCATCGAGCTGGTGTTCGACAACAGCGACAGCACCCTGGTGGGCGAGTACGCCGCCTACGCCGAGATTTCCATTCGCCGCAAGGTCACCCGCGACGCGCAGAACACCTACTACCTCAACGGCACCAAGTGCCGACGCCGCGACATCACCGACATCTTCCTCGGCACCGGCCTGGGTCCGCGCAGCTACTCGATCATCGAGCAGGGCATGATTTCCAAGCTGATCGAGGCCAAGCCCGAGGAACTGCGCAACTTCATCGAAGAGGCGGCGGGCATCTCCAAGTACAAGGAGCGTCGCCGCGAAACCGAGAACCGCATCCGCCGTACCCAGGAAAACCTGGCGCGCCTGACCGACTTGCGCGAAGAGCTCGAACGGCAGCTCGAACGCCTGCACCGCCAGGCCCAGGCGGCCGAGAAATACCGTGAATACAAAGCCCAGGAACGCCAGCTCAAGGCGCGTCTGTCGGCCTTGCGCTGGCGGGCGCTGGATGAACGCGTGCGCCAGCGCGAAAGCCTCATCGGCGACCAGGAAGTGGCTTTCGAGGCGCTAGTGGCCGAGCAGCGCAACGCCGATGCCAGCATCGAGCGCCTGCGCGACGGTCACCATGAACTCTCCGAGCGCTTCAACCAGGTGCAGGGGCGTTTCTACTCGGTGGCCGGCGATATCGCCCGCGTCGAGCAGAGCATCCAGCATGGTCAGCAGCGCCTGCGCCAGTTGCAGGATGATCTCAAGGAAGCCGAGCGTACGCGCCTGGAAACCGAGTCGCACCTGGGCCACGACCGCACCTTGCTGGCTACCCTCGGCGAAGAGTTGGCCATGCTCGAACCCGAGCAGGAGATGACCCTGGCGGCGGCCGAGGAATCGGCGGCCACGCTCGAGGAAGCCGAGCTCGGCATGCACGGCTGGCAGGCCCAGTGGGACGATTTCAACACCCGTTCCGCCGAGCCTCGGCGCCAGGCCGAGGTGCAGCAGTCGAAGCTGCAACAGTTGGAAGGCAGCCTCGAGCGGCTGGCCGAACGTCAGCGCAAACTCAGCGAAGAGGGCGAACAGCTCGGCGCCGATCCACAGGATGCCGCGTTGCTCGAAGTGGCCGAGCAGGTGGCTGACGGCGAGCGACTGCTCGAGGAGCTGCAAGCGCAGGAGCTGCAGGTGGTCGAAAGCCTGGAGGCGCAGCGCGAAACCTTGCAGCACCTGAGCCAGGATCAGCAGCAACGCCAGGGCGAGTTGCAGCGCCTGGGCGGTCGGCTGGCGTCGCTGGAGGCCTTGCAGCAAGCGGCGCTGGAGCCAGGCGCTGGGGCGGGCGAGTGGTTGCAGCGCCAGGGGCTGGGCGAGCGGCCGCGGTTGGCCGAAGGTCTGCGGGTGCAGCCGGGCTGGGAGCTGGCGGTGGAAACCGTCTTGGGCGCCGATTTGCAGGCGGTGTTGGTGGACGATTTGGCCGAGCTGGATTTCGCTGCCCTGGAGCAGGGTGACCTGCGCTTGCTGGTTGCTGGCCAGGGCGGTCGTGCGCAGGCTGTGCCCGGAAGCTTGCTGGACAAGGTCGAGGGCCGCGGCGACCTGACGCCCTGGCTCGGCCAGATCATCCCGGTCGAAACGCTCGAGCAGGCCCTGGCGCTTCGCGCGACCCTCGGTGACGGCCAGAGCCTGATCAGCCGCGACGGCTACTGGGTCGGTCGGCATTTTCTGCGGGTCAGTCGCGGCGGCGATGCCGCCGGCGGAGTACTGGCACGTGGTCAGGAAATCGAGCGGCTCGGTCAGGAACAGCAGGCGTTGCAGGACGCGCTCGCTGAGCTGGAGGCGCAACTGCAAGCGCTGCGCGAGCGCCAGCGCAGCCAGGAAGAGCAGCGCGAGCAGTTGCGCCGTCGCAGCCAGGATGAAAGCCGTGGGCTCGGCGAGGCCAAGGCGCGCCTCTCGGCGGGCCGGGCACGCGCCGAGCAGTTGGAGCTGCGCCGCCGTCGTTTGCAGGAAGAACTGGCCGAACTTCAGGAGCAGCGTGCGCTGGAGCTCGAACAGTTGGGTGAGGCGCGGCTGGTGCTGCAGGACGCACTGGACCTCATGGCCCAGGACACCGAACAGCGCGAGCAGTTGCTGGCCCGGCGCGACACCTTGCGCGAAGGTCTCGATCGCGTGCGCCAGGAAGCCCGGCAGCACAAGGACCATGCCCATCAGCTGGCCGTGCGCCTGGGCTCGCTGCGCGCCCAGCACGACTCCACCCGCCAGGCCCTTGAGCGTCTGGAGCAGCAGGCGGCGCGCCTGCATGAGCGTCAGGAACAATTGAGCCTGAACCTGGAGGAGGGCGAGGCACCGCTGGAAGAGCTGCACCTGAAACTGGAAGAGTTGCTCGAGCGGCGCATGGGCGTCGATGAAGAGATGCGCCAGGCCCGCCTGCACATGGACGAAGCCGACCGGGAACTGCGCGAGGTCGAGAAGCGTCGAACCCAGGCCGAGCAGCAGGCGCAGTTGCTGCGCGGGCAACTGGAACAGTCGCGTCTGGAGTCGCAAGGCCTGGACGTGCGCCGCAAGACCTTGCAGGAACAGTTGCTCGCCGACGGCTACGACCTGAACGGGGTGCTCGCCACCTTGGAGCCCGAGGCCAGCGAGCAGGGCACCGAACAAGAACTGGAGCAGACCGAGGCGCGTATCCAGCGCTTGGGGGCGATCAACCTGGCGGCCATCGAAGAATACGAGCAGCAGTCCGAGCGCAAGCGTTACCTCGATGCGCAGAACGCCGACCTGGTCGAGGCGCTGGACACGCTGGAGACGGTGATTCGCAAGATCGACAAGGAAACCCGCAGCCGCTTCAAAGAGACCTTTGATCAGATAAATGACGGATTACAGGCACTTTTTCCAAAAGTTTTCGGTGGTGGCAGCGCTTATCTGGAACTGACGGGCGAAGATTTACTCGATACAGGGGTGACGATCATGGCGCGTCCCCCGGGCAAGAAGAACAGCACCATCCATTTGCTGTCCGGCGGCGAGAAAGCACTGACCGCCCTGGCGCTGGTGTTTGCCATCTTCAAGCTCAATCCGGCACCGTTCTGCATGCTCGACGAAGTCGATGCGCCGCTGGACGATGCCAACGTGGGACGCTACGCCCGCTTGGTCAAGGAAATGAGCGAGACGGTGCAGTTCATCTACATTACGCATAACAAGATCGCCATGGAGATGGCCGATCAACTGATGGGGGTCACCATGCATGAGCCTGGTTGTTCACGTCTTGTTGCAGTTGATGTGGAGGAGGCAATGGCCATGGTTGACGCGTAATGCGCGAAGATTGGCCGGTATTCGTAGGGAAATGCGCCTTACAGGTGCGACAGACGGTGTAAAGTTGCCGGTGGTCGTGCTAGCTTAACGTCACTCGTTTTGCGCGTGGGTAAAACGCCTGTCAGAACATAGAGTTGGCGCCACGTGTTAAAGGGCTTTCAAGCCTTTGTTTTCAAGCATATTTCTATAGAGGCACGGGATTACATGGAAATCGGTCTGCGCGAGTGGCTGATCCTCATCGGCATCATTGTCATCGCCGGTATTCTTTTCGACGGCTGGCGCCGCATGCGCGGCGGCAAGGGCAAGTTGAAGTTCCGTCTGGATCGCAGCTATTCCAACGTCGCGGACGACGAGGGCAGCGCCGAGGTGCTGGGCCCTGCGCGCGTCCTGGATACGCACAAAGAACCTGAACTGGACGAGACCGACCTGCCGTCGATGAGCGCGCCGTCCCGTGAGCGCGAACGTGAAGCCAAGCCGGCCAAGGCCGCCAAGCGTGGCAAGCGCGCCGCCAGCGACGCGCCTGCCGCCGACCTGAAGCTCTCCGCCGAGCCGCGCGAACCCGACCTGTTCGCCGACGAGGGCGACCACTACAGCGCCGATACCAGTCGCAACAGCGGATTCGCCACCAGCAACAACGCGGCCAAGGAGCTGCCACCGGTCGAGGAAGTGCTGGTGATCAGCGTCATTTCCCGCGACGAAGGCGGTTTCAAGGGTCCTGCGTTGCTGCAGAACATCCTCGAAAGCGGCTTGCGCTTCGGCGAAATGGACATCTTCCACCGCCACGAAAGCATGGCCGGTCACGGCGAAGTGCTGTTCTCCATGGCCAACGCGGTCAAGCCGGGCATTTTCGATCTGGACGACATCGACCATTTCAGCACCCGTGCGGTGAGCTTCTTCCTCGGTCTGCCAGGCCCACGCCATCCGAAGCAGGCGTTCGACGTAATGGTCGCTGCCGCGCGCAAGCTGGCCCACGAACTGGACGGCGAGCTCAAGGACGATCAACGCAGCGTGCTGACGGCGCAGACCATCGAGCACTACCGTCAGCGCATCGTCGAGTTCGAGCGCCGCGCGCTGACCCAGAAACGCTGAAACACCCAGACTCAAGAGCAGCCCATGGGGATTGCGGATCGGTTCGGGAGACACCACGTCTCCCAGACCCCCACATGACCCAGGCTGCTCTTTTGCTTTTCCAGAGACCTGACCCATGAACGCCGAAAACCGAATCCACGCACTGCGCGCCGAGCTCGACCAGCACAACTACCGGTATTACGTGCTCGACGAGCCCAGCGTGCCTGACGCCGAATACGACCGGCTGTTCAACGAGCTCAAGGCCCTGGAGGCCGAGCACCCGCACTTGGTCACGCCGGACTCGCCCACCCAACGGGTCGGCGGCGCGGCGTTGGCCGCGTTCAGCCAGGTCCGCCACGAGATCCCCATGCTCAGCCTGGGTAACGCCTTCGAGGAGGCCGACCTGCGCGAGTTCGGTCGGCGTGTGGTCGAGGGCCTCGACCAGCGTGAGGCGGTCGATTACAGCTGCGAACCCAAGCTCGATGGCCTGGCGGTGAGCCTTTTGTACCGCAACGGCCAGTTGGTACAGGGCGCCACCCGTGGCGACGGCACCACCGGCGAGGACATCAGCACCAACGTGCGCACCATCCGCAACGTACCGCTCAAACTGCACGGCAAGGGCTGGCCTGAGGTGCTGGAAGTCCGCGGCGAGGTGTACATGAGCAAGGCCGGTTTCGAGCGCCTGAACGCCGCTCAGGCCGAGGTCGGTGGCAAGACCTTCGCCAATCCGCGCAACGCCGCGGCCGGCAGCCTGCGCCAGCTCGACTCGAAGATCACCGCCAGTCGGCCGCTGGAATTCTGCTGCTATGGCGTGGGACAGACCTCGGCCCGCGTCGCTGACAGCCACATCGCCACGCTCGAACAGCTCAAGGTCTGGGGGCTGCCCATCAGTCCCGAGCTCAAGCATGCCGAAGGCATCGAGCAGTGCCTGGCCTATTACCAGGACATCGGCGCACGACGTAACAGCCTGGCTTACGAGATCGATGGCGTGGTGTTCAAGGTCAACAGCCTGGCTGCCCAGCAGGAGCTGGGCTTTCGCGCCCGCGAACCGCGTTGGGCCATCGCCCACAAGTTCCCCGCCATGGAAGAGCTCACCGAGGTGCTGGACGTCGAGTTCCAGGTCGGTCGTACCGGCGCGGTGACGCCGGTCGCGCGGCTCAAACCAGTCAAGGTCGCAGGCGTTACCGTGTCCAACGCGACCCTGCACAACATGGATGAAATCGCCCGCCTGGGCCTGCGCATCGGCGACACGGTCATCATCCGTCGCGCCGGCGACGTGATCCCCCAGGTCATGCAAGTGGTGCTCGACCGCCGTCCCGACGACGCCCGTGCGGTGGAGGTGCCCAGCGCCTGCCCGGTGTGCGGTTCGCAGGTGGAGCGCACGCAGTTGGTCAAGCGCAGCAAAGGCCGCGAAACCACCAGCGAAGGCGCGGTGTACCGCTGTGTCGGGCGGCTGGCCTGTGGCGCCCAGCTCAAGCAGGCGATCATTCACTACGTGTCGCGCCGCGCGATGGACATCGACGGTCTTGGCGAGAAAAGCGTCGAGCAACTGGTCGATGAGGGCCTGATTCGCTCGCCGGCGGACCTGTACGCGCTCAAGCCCGAGCAAGTCGTCGAGCTCGAAGGCTTCGCCGAAGTGTCCAGCCGCAAGCTGGTCGAGGCCATCGAGGCGAGCAAGCGCCCGACCCTCGCGCGTTTCATCTTCGCGCTGGGCATTCCCGATGTGGGCGAGGAAACCGCCAAGGTGCTGGCCCGTTCGCTGGGCAGTCTGGAGCGGGTGAAGGTGGCGTTGCCGCAGGTGCTGACCTATCTGCCGGACATCGGTCTGGAAGTCGCCCACGAGATTCACAACTTCTTCGAGGACGCGCACAACCGTGACGTCATCGAGCAGTTGCTCGCCAGCGGCATGCAGTTGCAGGACCAGGGCGAGCTGGCGGCCGAGTTCGCCGCCAGTACCACGCTGGCCGGCATGATCGCCAAGCTCGACATCCCCTCGGTCGGCCCGACCGGCGCCGAGAAGCTGGTGGACAAGCTCGGCACCCTCGACAAGATCATCGCCGCCGACGGTATCGACCTGCGCCAGGCGCTCACTACCAAGCAGGCCGACGCCGTGCGTGAGTTCTTCAAGGTCGAGGCCAACCAGCAGCTCGCCCGCGCCATCGAGGCACAGCTCAAGGACTTCGGCATGCACTGGCACAGCGAGAAGAAGACCGCCGACGGCCTGCCCCTGGCCGGCCAGACCTGGGTACTCACCGGCACGCTGGAGCGCATGAGCCGCGACATCGCCAAGGAGAAGCTGGAAAGCCTCGGCGCCAAGGTGGCCGGGTCGGTGTCCGGCAAGACCCATTGTGTGGTCGCCGGCCCCGGCGCCGGTTCGAAGCTGGCCAAGGCCAGCGAGCTGGGGGTCAAGGTGCTGGACGAGGATGCCTTCGTGGCCTTCCTGGCGGAGCAGGGCATCGCGGTGTGAGGGGGCTGCACGCCCGTGCGGTCCGTACTCGAATCGACAAGTCATTGAGAAATGATGGGTTTTTTCACCCGCAACGGTTGTAACTTCCTCACGTAACGGTACAATGGCGCGGCTCGTCACCTGATGAGCTGCGTTATGGTGGCCCCACCGGTCCCCCCGCATTGATTACCCGTTAACCTGGTCAGGCCCGGAAGGGAGCAGCCACAGCGGGAACATCGAGTGCCGGGGTGTGGCTGGTGGGGCCGCCACCTTTCTATAAGTCCTTAATTCTAGGGGCTTTCTTCGCAAGATCTCTAAGCATGACAGCGTTTAGGTACACCTGTGTGGTGCACTGTGCTGGTGATCTTACATTGATCATTAACCTCTCACCATTAAAGCCGTTTAGGTTGAATCGCCATTGACTGGTTGCTGTGGCTGAGTGGTGGATGCGAAAGCCTATTGTGGTCTTGGCGCTCGGCAATTTTCGAATCCTAACCTCTTCGCCCTATCTAGAAAACCCTTTCAATTAAACGAGTTACTTGGTTTCTTCTGTTTAGGTCGTACTACTCGATTCAGCAGGTTCAGCGGGGCTTTCCTCAAGATAGAGGCGATTGAGCAGTACACCGCACGCACGCAGCGAGTTCTGAAGCTCCACCGTTCCTTCCAGTGCCTCTCGGACCCAGCACGTTGGGTAATCTTTCTCCTGGTGCCTAAAGCCCTCGACCCTGCCGCCCCTGTTTTCATCTATGAAAGAAATCGACGCATTGTGAACGACAAGTTGATGATGCTTGATCATGTTCATGGAGGCGTGTGTGTATCCAAACCACTCTGAGGTGAGAGCGTCCTTCAGGCGATCTTTAAGTTCTCCGACCGGAAGGACTGCTTGCACATCGTGGATATAGAATTTTTTTCTCAGTGGCGCGGTTGGTACCACAAGACCGCGTAGCAACTGCCCGAAGCTGTCTTACGAGTTGCGGGTGATTGCAATACAGGCAATTAGGTTGGCTTCGCTGATTAAGCTCGCTTGCGCCGAATCGTCACGCGCTTCGACAAGCTCGCAAAAAGTTATGCCGCAATGGTCTCGCTGGCCTCATGCGGTGTATGCGACGGTATTTTTCAGGCAGAGCCTAAACCCCTATTGTTCGCTCTCTATGAGCAAGCCAGTGTCGGCTGCGGGGGAGCACCGAGTTTGTGGACTCACCCGGCCGATGAACGCCTGGCCGCCAACCCATTCGCATGTTGGGCGAACCAGGCGTGTATCGCCGACCAGGCCAATCTCGACATGCTGTTTTTTGCCGATGTATTGGGCTTCTACGAGGTGTTTGGCGGCAACGCCGAGGCACAGTGAAATGGGCGGTCGAAGCGCCTGCCAACGACCCACTGATGATCATTCCGGGTCTGGCTGCCATCACCCAGCACCTCGCATTCGGCGCGACTGTTTCCACGACTTACGAACAGCCGTTCAGCCATGCCCGACGGTTCAGTACCCTTGATCACATGACCAATGGGCGAATCGGCTGGAATATCGTCACCTCTTATCTATCGAGTGCAGCGCGCAACTTTGGACTGGAGCAGATGATCAAGCATGGCGATCGGTACGAACTCGCCGAGGAATTCATGGACGTGGTCTATAAGCTCTGGGAGGGCAGTTGGGTGGACGACGCCGTAGTTGCAAACAAAGCCCGCTAGGTATATGCGCAAGGTCATCGTGTGAAACCGATCAATCACATGGGTGAGCGTTATCGTGTGGCTGGCCCCCATCTGACTGCGCCGTCGCCACAGCGCACGCCGTTGCTGATCCAGGCTGGCTGGTCGGGTCGAGGGCGCGAGTTCGCAGCCAAGCAGGCTGAACTGATATTCATCTCGTACATGGTGCGCCCCGATGGCAGCGGCAAGCCATTAACTGCAGGAGATGTCAGGCGGCGCTTTGCCAGCGTCACGCGTGGCACGGACCTGATCCTGGTCGGCACGCCTGCGCAGGTGGCTGACCGCATTCAAGGGCATGCTGAGGTTATTCAGGCCTGTTTCACTGAGCCGTTTTGCGTGCCGATGGCTTCGGTTTTGCAGGTAGAATTTGTGGCTCTGTTCGGGGGCGTTCTCGCTCTCTTCAACCTCAAATGTGTAAGGCTTGCGTATGGATCTGCGTCAACTCGAAGCTTTTGCCGCTGTCATGTCTGCCGGTAGTGTCACCGCTGCTGGGAAAATGCTTGGGCGCTCACAGCCTTCGGTCACTCGGGCCATTCAGGAGTTGGAACTGGAGCTGGGCTTTGCCCTGTTCGAGCGCAGCGGGCCAAAAGTCACCCCGACCCAAAAGGCGTTCATGATGTACGGCGAGGTGGAGAGCGCGCTGCTGGGAATCCGTAATATACGGCAGCACGCACTGCAGATCGCCGCCGAGGAAAATCGCCAGATCAAACTGGTGGCGATCTCGGCGCTGGCCTCGGGGTTGCTTCCGGCGGCACTTGCCCGACTGCCCGAGTCCCTGCGCCCACGGCAGATCCAGTTGCAAAGCATGTCGCCTGAAAACGTGGTGCAGGCAGTTCTGTCCAAAACCATGGACTTGGGTGCGGTAAGCCTGCCGCTGGAGCACCGTGGCTTGGACATCCATTGGATCGGCGAGGCCCCTTGTGTGGCGGTGTTACCGGTTGACTCGCCGTTGGCCAGCCAAGCTCGACTGTCAATGGAATTGCTGGCGGGCCAGACCCTAGTGACCATGGCGAACCCGTACCGTTTTCGTCGGCGTATCGACAAGGCTTTCGCCGATGCCGGTTATGGCACGCCGCACATGCTCGACAGCAATACATCTCTGGTCGCAATGCAGATGGCCAGGGCAGGGCTGGGTATCGCTCTGGTCGATCCGTTCACCGCGCATGGCGTGCCGGTGGAGGGGGTGGTGGTGCGGCCTATTGCCTGCAATATTCCGTTTTTCTTCGGCTTGATCTCGGCTTTTGCCAGTCCTTTATCGGATGTGGCACGCGCGCTGGTCGATGAGGTGGCGCAGACGGCTAGGCGGCTGCTGCCTGAGATGGCCCTGCACGAGGCCAGCGCACATGACGCGCTGCTGCAAAGTATTTACGCTGAATAACTCCTCCTAAATTCAAAAAAGTTATTTAAGTATGCTTTTTTGAGCATTGCGAGAATAAAAAGTGCCTCTTACTATTCTGTTTTCGCATTCAATGGCTTAATGAATTCACATTTTTCGCCTTTTGGGTGCTCAACGACGTGATCTGAATCAGGATCCGGCCCTTTCCCGACCGTCACCCGAGTACGAAGCCCCATGTCCGAAGTGAACGCCCCCGCAGGCCTTGCTGCCCTGGAAACCCGCCTGCGCGAGGATCTGGCCTGGCTAGACCTGCCCGCCAGCCCCTGGGTCAAGCCCCGTGTCAGCGACGGTGAAGCGGTGCTGGAGGTGGCGATCATCGGCGGCGGCATGGCCGGCCTGGCGCTGGCCGCAGAGTTGCGCCACCAGGGCGTGGCGGCGGTTATCCTCGACCAGGCGCCGGCAGGTTTCGAAGGGCCGTGGGCCACCACCGCGCGGATGCAGACGCTGCGCTCGCCCAAGCAACTGACCGGCCCCGCGCTGGGCCTGCCGGCGCTGACCTTCCGCGCCTGGTACCAGGCGCAGTTCGGCGCCGAGGGCTGGGCGGCTCTGGACAAGATCCCGCGCCTGCAATGGGCAGAATACCTGCGCTGGTACCGCAAGGTGCTGGGGCTCGAGGTGCGCAACCAGCACCGCGTCAGCCGCGTCACGCCGCGCGCCGACGGGCTGGTGGCACTTGAGGTGCAAAGCAACGGCCGCACCCAGCATCTGCGCGCCCGGCACGTGGTGCTGGCCACCGGACGCGACGGCCTGGGCGGGCCCTGGGTGCCGGAATTCGCCCGCGGCCTGGCGCCCGAGTTGTGGGCGCATTCGGCCGATGGCCTGCAGGATGCCTGGTTCGAAGGCAAGCGCGTGGTGGTGATCGGCGGCGGCGCCTCGGCCATGGACAGCGCGGCCACCGCCCTGGAGGCCGGTGCGCTGCAGGTCGACTTGCTGATTCGTCGGGCGGACCTGCCGCGCATCAACAAGGGCAAGGGCGCCGGCAACCCCGGCATGACCCATGGCTACTGGCGCCTGCCGGACGCCTGGAAATGGCGTATCCGCAACTACCTCAACACCCAGCAGGTGCCGCCGCCACGGGGCAGCACACTGCGCGTTTCGGCCTCGCCCAATGCACGTTTTCTGCTGCAAAGCCCGGTGCTGTCGGTAGCCGTCAACCCCGCCGGCGGCCTGTGGGTGAATACCCCGCAGGCCCGCCTTGACGCCGATTTTCTGGTGTTCGCCACAGGTTTTCGCACCGACTTCAGCCTGCGCCCGGAGTTCGCCGCGTTCGCCCCGCAAATTCGCGTATGGGGTGACCGCTACCAGGCGCCGGCCGGCGAAGAGGACGCCGAGCTTGCCGAGCTGCCCGACCTTGGCAGCAGCTTCGAATTCCAGGAGAAAACCCTGGGCGCCTGCCCGGGCATTGGCCAGATCCATTGCTTCAGCTACCCGGCAGCACTGAGCTACGGCGCGGTGTCCGGGGACATCCCGGCCATCAGCGAGGGCGCCAAGCGGCTTGCCCATGCCCTGATCGGGCGGCTGTTCAACGACGACATCGAGCAGCATTTCGAGGCCATGCGCAACTACGCCGAGCCCGAGCTGCTGGGTGATGAGTGGGTCGCCGGCGAGCCCTCCGCCGCCGAGCGGCAAGCATGATCGGCTGGGCCCTGCGCCGGCTGAGCCAGTCGCTGCTGGTGATCCTGCTGATGACCCTGGTGGTGTTCGTCGGCTTGAACGCCATCGGCAACCCCATGGACATCCTGGTGGGCGAGGACCTCAACCAGGCCGAGCGCCTGCAGGCCATCGCCCACCTAGGCCTGGACAAACCCCTGTGGGAGCAGTACCTGATCTTTCTCAAAGGTGCGCTGCACGGCAATCTGGGGCAAAGCTTCGTTTACCATGAAGACGCCATGCGCCTGATCCTGCAGCGCCTGCCGGCCACCTTCGAGCTGGCATTCAGCGCATTGCTGCTGGCGGTGTTGATCGGCGTGCCGCTGGGCATGTTCGCCGGCTGCTACCCCGAGCACTGGCTGTCGCGGCTGATGATGGCCGGCAGCATCGTCGGCTTCTCGCTGCCGGCGTTCTGGGTGGCGCTGATGATGATCATGCTGTTCTCCATCACCCTGGGCTGGCTCCCGGCCAGCGGCCGCGGCGCCACCGCCGAGCTGCTCGGCGTGCAGTGGTCGTGGCTGACCTCGGACGGCCTGCAGCACCTGTTGCTGCCGGCCTTCAACCTGGCGCTGTTCAAGATCTCGCTGGTGCTGCGCCTGACCCGCGCCGGGGTGCGCGAGGTGCTGCCCCAAGAGTTCGTCAGGTTCGCCCGGGCCAAGGGCCTGTCGCCGCTGCGGGTGATGTGCATGCACGTGATGCGCAACACCCTGATCCCGGTGGTGACGGTGCTGGCCATGGAGCTGGGCTCGACCATCGCCTACGCGGTGGTGACCGAAAGCATCTTTTCCTGGCCCGGCGCCGGCAAGTTGATCCTGGACAGCATCAATACCCTGGATCGCCCGGTGGTGGTGGCCTACCTGATGGTGGTGGTAGTGATTTTCGTGGTGCTCAACCTGATCGTGGACGGGCTGTACTACCTGCTCGACCCGCGCGTACGTGTGGAGGCGGGATGATGACGGCCGTGCTCGATACCGTGCAGGCGCGCTCGCCGTGGCGGCGGGTGGTGCAAGACTTCGTCGGTGCGCCAGCCGCCATGGTTGGCCTGGTGGTGTTGCTGGCCATCGTGCTGCTGGCGTTGCTGGCACCGTGGATCGTGGTGCAGAACCCCTACGACCTGATGCAGCTGAACGTGCTCGATGCGCGACTGGCGCCGGGCAGCGCCAACCTCGACAGCGGCTACCACTACTGGCTGGGCACCGACGGCCAGGGCCGCGACTTGGTCTCGGCGATTCTCTACGGGCTGCGCATCAGCCTGTGGGTGGGCATCGGCTCGGCGTTGATTGCCGCCGTGCTCGGCACCCTGGTGGGCCTGGTGTCGGCCTATGCCGGTGGCTGGGTGGACGCCTTGCTGATGCGCCTGGTCGACTTGCTGCTGTCGTTCCCGGCGATTCTCATGGCGTTGATGATCCTTGCCTGGCTGGGCAAGGGCGTGGGCAACGTGATGCTCACCCTGGTACTGCTGGAGTGGGCCTACTACGCCCGCACCGCACGCGGCCAGGCCTTGAGCGAAAGCCGTCGCGAGTACGTCGATGCCGCGCGCGGGCAGGGCATTAGTCCGTGGCGCATCGTCATCGGCCATGTGCTGCCCAACTGCCTGCCGCCTTTGATCGTCATCGGCGCATTGCAGATCGCCCGTGCCATCACCTTGGAAGCCACCTTGTCGTTCCTCGGACTTGGCGTGCCTGTGACCGAACCTTCGTTGGGGCTGCTGATTGCCAACGGCTTCCAGTACATGCTCAGCAACGAATACTGGATCAGCCTATTCCCGGGCCTGGCGCTGCTGATCACCATCGTCGCCATCAACCTGGTGGGCGACCGCCTGCGTGATGTGCTCAACCCGAGGTTACAGCGATGAGCCTGCCTGAAACGTCGCTGCCGGCGACCCTTGAACCGATCCTCGAGGTGCGCGACCTGCACACCGTGTTCGACACCCGCGCAGGTTCGCTGCCGGCAGTGCGCGGGGTGTCGCTGCAGGTGCAGCCCGGGCGCATTCTCGGGCTGGTGGGCGAGTCCGGTTCGGGCAAGTCGGTCACGGGCTTCTCGATCCTTGGCCTGCTCGACGCACCAGGGCGCATCAGCGCAGGCCAGGTGTTGTTCAAGGGCCGCGACCTGGTGGGCCTGGCGCCCGCGCAACTGCGCGCGCTGCAGGGCAACCGCATCGCGATGATCTTCCAGGACCCGATGATGACCCTCAACCCGGTGCTGCGGGTCGACACCCAGATGATCGAAGCGGTGCGCGCCCACCAGCCGGTGAGCAAGTGCGAAGCCCGCGCGCTCGCCAGCCAGACCCTGGCGCTGATGGGCATCCCGAGCCCCGAAGAGCGCCTGCGTGCCTACCCGCACCAGCTCTCCGGCGGCATGCGCCAGCGCGTGGCGATTGCCATCGCGCTGCTGCACGGCCCCGACCTGATCATCGCCGACGAGCCCACTACCGCGCTGGATGTGACCATCCAGGCGCAGATCCTCAGCGAGGTACAGAAGCTGGTGCGCGAGCAAGGCACCGCGTTGATCTGGGTGACCCACGACCTATCGGTGGTGGCGGGCCTGGCCGACGATGTGGCGGTGATGTATGCCGGGCAGATCGTCGAGCAGGGCGCGGTGGCCGATGTGCTGGACCGCCCGCAACACCCCTACACCCAAGGCCTGATCGACAGCCTGCCGAGCCGCAACCGGCGCGGCCAGCGCTTGCGCCAGATCCCCGGCATGGCCCCGGATCTACAGTCGATGCCTGGCGGTTGCGCCTTCGCCCCACGCTGCACACGGGCCAGCGCGCAGTGCGCGCAAATGCCGGTGCTGCGCCAGGGCGCAGGCGGGCAGTGGGTGCGTTGTTTTTACCCAGGAGCTGCCGATGCGCAATGAACACCCACCGCTGATCCAGCTTGAGCAGGCCAGCAAGACCTTCGGCAAGGCACCCGCCGAGCACGGCGCCCGGCGCCTGCTGCAACGCCTGCACCTGGCACGCGCCAAACCTGTGACCCACGCCGTGGACCGCGTCGACCTGCGCATCGCGCGCGGCGAAGTGGTGGGCCTAGTGGGCGAGTCGGGCTGTGGCAAGTCGACCCTCGGGCGCATGGTCGCCGGCTTGTTGCCGCTGTCTTCGGGCAGGGCGGCGATGAATGGCCAGCCCCTGGACACACTCAGCGTGGCCCAGCGCCTGAAAGTGCAGATGGTGTTCCAGGACCCGTCCTCCAGCCTCAACCCGCGCCTGCGCGTGGACCGCATCATCGGCGAGGGCGCTTTGCTGCATGGGCTCACCGACCGGCGCGGTTTCGACGACTACGTCAGCGCCCAGTTGCAGCGCGCCGGGCTCAGCCCGCAGTTGCGCCAGCGCTACCCGCACGCCTTCAGCGGCGGCCAGCGCCAGCGCATCGGCATTGCCCGGGCGCTGGCGGTGCAGCCGGACCTGCTGGTGTGCGACGAGTCGGTGGCGGCGTTGGACGTGTCAATCCAGGCGCAGATCCTCAACTTGTTCATGGACCTGCGCGACGAACTGGGCCTGACCTACCTGTTCATCAGCCACGACCTCGGCGTGGTCGAGCACCTGTGCGACCGTGTGGTGGTGATGTATCTGGGCCGGGTGGTGGAAAGTGCCACCACCGAGGAGCTGTACGCACGGCCCAACCACCCCTACACCCAGGCCCTGCTGGCGCAGGTGCCACGCTTCGATATGCGCAATACCCGATATGACGCGATCCAAGGGGAAATCCCCAGCCCGCTGAACCCGCCCGCCGGGTGTCATTTCCACCCCCGCTGCCCGCACGCCACGGCGCGCTGCCGCGAGGACGTTCCAGTGCTCAGGGAGGTTTCGCCGAACCACCTGAGCGCGTGTCACCTCAACGCCCCGGCGTGAGCGGGCGCACCGCGCGCCCGCCATGCCTTTGCCAACGCCTACAAGGGAAACCCCATGCAACCACGTGTTCGCTCGCTGCTCGCCTCGGCGCTGATTCTGGCGGCCGGTAGTGTCTCGGCGCAGGACCTGCGCATCGGCTATGCCGACCCTGTTTCATCCCTCGACCCACAACTGAACAACTACGCCGGTGACCGCTCGGTGGCGCTTCACGCCTTCGAGTCGCTGGTCAACCGCCACGACGACAAGACCCTGCCGGGTCTGGCCAAAAGCTGGAAAGTCGTCGACCCCACCACCTGGGAGTTCACCCTGCGTGATGACGTCAAGTGGCAGGACGGCACGCCGCTGACCGCCGACGACTTCGTGTTCTCGTTCGAGCGTGCGCGCAACGTGCCAGGCAGCGTGGCGTCCTACGCCGGCGCCACGCGCACCGTGGCCGCGGTGCAGGCCAAGGGTGAGCACACGGTGATCATCAAGACCCGCATTCCGAATGCCAACCTGCTGCCGGACGTCGACTCGATCTACATCGTCAGCCGCCATGCCGGTGCCAACGCCAGCAGCGCCGACTACAACAGCGGCAAGGCAACCATCGGCACCGGGCCTTACCGCTTCGTCTCGTACGTGCCGGGCGACCGCACAATCTTCGAACGCAACGCCAGCTACTGGGGCGCCAAACCCACCTGGGACAAGGTCGATTTTCGCTTCATCGCCAACGCCGCCAACCGCACCGCGGCCTTGCTGGCGGGCGACGTCGATGTGATCGACAAGGTTTCGCCCACCGATGTCGAGCGGCTGCGCAAGACGCCGGGCTTCAATGTGTTCGCCTACCAGGGACTGCGCGCGCTGATCATCCAGCCAAGCTTCCGCGAGGGGCCCAACGAATTCATCCGCGACAACAGCGGCAAGTCGTTGGCGCAGAACCCGCTGCGCGATGTACGGGTGCGCCAGGCGCTATCGCTGGCGATCAACCGCCAGGCCATCGACCAGCGCATCATGCAAGGCACGGTCACCGAGGCCAACCAATGGATGCCGGCCAATACCTTCGGCTACAACCCCGAGGTCAAGAACATCCCTTACGATCCGCAGCAAGCAAAGGCGCTGCTGGCCCAGGCTGGTTTCCCCGAAGGTTTCCAGCTCACCGTGCACGTGCCGGGCGACCGCTACCCGCAAGCGCCAGAAGCGATGCAGGCGGTGGCGCAGTTCTGGTCGCGGGTTGGTGTGAAGGTGCAGCTTGAAGTGCTGCCATGGGCGGTATATGCCGGCAAGGCCAACAAGAACGAACTGGCCGTGAGCGTGATCGCCTGGGGCAACGGTACCGGCGAGGCGGCCTATGCGCTAACCAACATCCTCACCACCGTGGACAGCGCCAAAGGGCAGGGCGCCTCCAACTGGGGCCGCTATAGCAACCCGCTGGTGGACAAGGCGCTGCTCGACTCCACCGCG
Organism: Pseudomonas boreofloridensis; assembly: GCF_030580795.1. Classification (NCBI taxonomy): domain Bacteria; kingdom Pseudomonadati; phylum Pseudomonadota; class Gammaproteobacteria; order Pseudomonadales; family Pseudomonadaceae; genus Pseudomonas; species Pseudomonas boreofloridensis. The sequence continues at coordinate 159,639 of NZ_JAUQOQ010000009.1, forward strand.
GAGTTCGACGACACGCGCAGGCGCCAGATCCTCGAAGGCGCGGTAAAGGTAGTTAGCGACGACGTGGGCATCATCCCGTTGTTCCACTACCAGAACATCTGGGCTGCGCGCAAAGGCCTGAAGGTCGAACCGCTGGTCAGCGACCGCACTGCCGCGATCATGGTCACCGAACAACCTTGAACCCCAGGCGTTGCCCGAATCGCGCAGCCGCGGGCAACGCTGCCAACCCAGCAGGAACCCTGCCATGACTTCGAACGTCCCAACCCCCGTCGCCGTCGACATGCTCGACAGCCTCCTGCAACTGCAGCCCGGCACTGCCGAGCATGCTCTGCGTCATGCCCGTGACAAGGTCGTCTCGGCGACCCAGGCCAGCCACGCACTGTTTTTTGCCGCCGAGGGCCATAAGCTGTCGCTTTACGAGCGTTTGTGGGTGGCGTACTACGCCGCCTACCTCACGCCGCAGGCCGCACTGGCCGCTCACTATCTTGAGCATCTGCAAGCCGAGGGCCTGGACAGCGCAGTGCTGGCCAGCCTCCACTCAGGCAACCTTGATGCGCTCGAGAATGTGCGCTTGGGCGCCATCCTTACTTTCACCCGCACCCTAATCCAGTCGCCCAGGCATGGCGACCAGACCGCACTGCGGGCTTTGCAGCAGGCAGGATTGGGTACCGAGGAAGTTGTAGTGCTGGCACAGCTGATCGCTTATTTGTCCTACCAGGTGCGCCTTGCGGCCGGCCTGGGGGCATTGTTCGCCACAGGAGACGCAGCATGAGCGAGACGATACGCAGCAATGGCTTTACCAACGAGGTACTAAGCTGGAAGGCTTGGCTGCCAACTGTCGAGCTGGCCAGCGCCACGCCGGAACAAGTGACTGTGCTGGAAGAGAGCCACCCACAGGCAAAAACCTCGGACTACTACCTGACCCTGGCCCACCATCCGGCCATACTGCGTCAGCGCTCGCTAGCGTTCAACGCCATCATGTATGCGCCGGGCGGCTTGCCGCGGGCTGAGCGCGAGTTGGCAAGCACCGTGGTGTCGCGGCTGAACGAATGTATCTATTGTGCATCGGTGCATGCCCAGCGTTTTGAGCAACTCGCTAAGCGAAACGATGTCGTTGCACAGATTTTCGCTGACCCGGCTACCGCTGGAGTGAGTGAACGTGAGCAGGCTATTGTCCAGTTCTCAATCGTGCTGACGCTCGAGCCTGCTTCGCTAAACGCGAGCCATATCGAGTCGCTTCGAGCTCAGGGGCTGGATGACGGGCAGGTGCTGGATCTCATTCATTCGATTTCTATTTTCGCGTGGGCCAACCGACTGATGCTGAATTTAGGTGAGCCGGTTTTTCCGGGGGCTCAAGAAAGCCGGGAAAATAGCTGCCCTGACGCAGTTAAGGGATTTTGAGATCGACATCGCCAGCGCGGGTTTGCCAGAGGCGATCACGGTAGCCGTTGCGGCTATTTATCCAGTCAGCGCTTTTAACGTCGAAGCCGGCGCCGCACAGACTTTCGACATCGAATTCCATCATGCGCTGGGCAACGAACTGGATCATTTGCTTGAGCAGATCAGCGTCTGACCCTTCCTCAGCCAACTCGGTCAGTGCGATAGTGGGCTTGGTCATCGTGGTTTCCCTGGTGAGTGTTAGGTCTTCGCAAACTCAACGTTAGCCAAGAACCACGATGACCACTCTCTTTCGCCCACAGGGCGCCTTCGGCTGGTTCAGTTACACCACTTCTCGGGACACGATCGTGAGTGAACACCAGAGTGGACCAATTGAGTGGAACAATTCTGGTCACGCCCCAAGCTTTGAGCGACCGTGCTGCGTGTCTAGGCAGCTCAGTGACGAATCACTCCATCTGCCTGAAATCGTTGATCCATAATCGTTGCATTGATAAACGGATTCGCGAGCATGTTCGCTGCGATCTGGTCAGGCCCGGAAGGGAGCAGCCACAGCGGGAACATCGAGTGCCGGGGTGTGGCTGGTGGGGCCGCCACCTTTCTGTAGCAGCAAAATCCCTCACCACCTCCTCAGCGCCCCGCACCCCCATGCCATCCGCCGCATGCGATTTCGTGCACCCCCTCCCAACTCCAACTGCCGCAACTGGACAACTCAAAACGCCCTTGCTAGTTTCCCGAGCCATATGTTTCAACGTGTAAATTCGGCGCGAAACTGACATTGAAGTGCTATCACTTCACCCACTCGGCAAGGACGCAATCCCATGAAAAGCTTGCAAGGCCTCCCCAGTCTCATCAGCGCGTCGGTGGGTACGCCCGGCAAGGCGCGCAACTTGCCAGCCGATGTCCAGTGCATTCAATACCTCTTCAACCTGATCGGCACGCAGCTGGGTTTTCCGCTGCCGGAAAATGGCCGCTGCGATAACCAGTTGGTGCAGCGCATCAGCCAATACCAGTTCCGCCAACTCAAGTACGCGCACCCCGATGGGGTGGTGGACCCCCGGGGGCGTACCTTCAACAGCCTCATCGAACAGGCCGTGCGGGTGCCGGTCAAGCTCAGCCCGGCGCTGCGCCTGCCCACCTTCGTCAATGCCTTCGCCAACAACGGCAATGCCCAGGTGCAGGGCACGGTCAATCATTACCTGGACCGGGTACGGGCGATGATCGAGGCCGAGCGGCGCAATCGGGAGATGGTGCTGCAGGTCACCTGCGACGGTAATACCAGCCTCAGCGACACCGACTTCCAGAACGCCGCCAAGCAATTGGGTAACGGGATTTCGGCCAACCTGATCAAGGCCTTCGCCACCGTGGAATCCGGTGGTCGATCAGGCTTCGGTCCGGCCCGGTTGCCGGTGATCGCGTTCGAAGGCCATATCTTTCAACGGCTGACCAAGCACAAGTACGACCAGACCCACCCGCTGCTGTCGTACAAGTATGTGAGAAAGGCCGGACCGCAGTGGCAGACCAACAACAAGGACCAGACCAAGGCCTGGGAAACCATGGCCACAGCCTTCGGGCTGGATCAGGATGCCGCCTTGCAGTCGGCCTCCTGGGGCATGTTCCAGATGATGGGGTTCAACTTCGCCGATTGCGGTCATGCCAATGTGTTCGAATTCGTCGCGGCCATGAAGCTCAACGCCGGCAAGCAACTCGATGGCTTCCTCGGCTTCTGTGCAAAACGCCCAGCCTTCATCAAGGCCGCCAAGAACAAGGATTATGTCGGCATGGCCACCAGTTACAACGGCTCGGATTATGGCGACTACGACGTGCGTATCAAGAAAGCCTACGAAGCACTCGAAGGGAAGAAATGACATGAACCACCTGTTTTCCCGCGCGCTGCACACCGGTGCGGCGCTGCTGCTGGGACTGTCCTGCGCCGTGCAGGCCAGCGCTGCCCAGATCAAGGCCGGTCAATACGACGCGCTGATGCTGGCGGTCACCCCCGACCACCAGGTCGAGGGCTACTATTCCGAAACCCTCGGTCAAGGCGTCACCCGCACCTGTTCGTTCTACCTCAAAGGGCCGATCAACGGCGACGGCGCCGTGCCGCTGAACACCTGGGAGTACGACAGCTTCCCCGGCAGCCTGAAGGCCACCGCCGACGGGGTTACCCTCACCATCGAGAAGGGCCGGGAACACTCGGGTTGCGCCAGTGTGATGATGCCGCAGATCGCCACCGGGCTGGACCTGAGCCGTTACGCTGAAAAGCCCTGGATCGGCCTGCTCAAGATCAGCGCCGACAAGGCTTATCTGCGCAAGCAGGCGCGCGGCAGCACCAGCAAGCGCCCCTACATCGTCAAGGACGATGTGGTCGGTGTGCTGGCGTTCAAGGACGGTTGGGCCAAGGTCGAGTTCATCAACGACAACGACCGCTCGTTCAGCGGCTGGATCAGCCAGGAGCAGTACAGCCGTCTGGTGCCGCCCAAGCCTTGAGGTGTGTCGCGGCACCTGCTTTTATCGCCGAACAGGCTTATGATGCGCCTCTCGCAGCCCACCCATTCCTGAGAGAGGTCATCAGCATGGATCAGGTTGACGATCTGACCCGCCAGCGCATTCGTGACTGGCAAGCCCGCCGTCTGCAGATCAAGGATGAGATGGCCAGCCATCCCGAGCGCACCCTCGAACTGTCGACGCTGCTCGATCAGATGGAAGACGAGCACGCGCGTATTCTCGGCGAGGCCACGCCGCTGGCTACCCAGCCTGAAACCCCGGAAGAGGCTGAACCGGCGCCGGACCTGGCGTTGCGCCTGAGCGTCTCGGCGCGCAGCGCAGCCGACTTGCGCAAGCTGCTGGAACTGGCGCTGCATGAGCTCGACGGTGCGTTGGCTGCCCAGGCGGCCGCGTCGGCTGACAGCCTTCGCCGGTATCCGGGCGGCATGTCTGGCTCGTTGGGCACTTATGCCTATGAACTCCAAGCCACACCCCACCCCGATTTCGCTGAATGACCTGCGCGCATGCAACCTGAACATTACGATTTCGCCACCGCCGCCTTTTTGCCGGTCAGTCTGGAGGTGTGCCAGGCCTTGCTCGACGACGCCAGTGCCCTGGACGGTCTGAGCGACCCGGAGCTGGCTGCGCTGCTGGTGATCCAGAACCTGGCGCAGGTGCGCGAGCAGGTGCTCGATCCGACCGCGGCCGAGCGGGTGCTGGTCAAGCTGTTGCGCTGGTCGGTCCATGGTCCGCATTCGGCAGGGGTGACCCTGACGTCCGAGGCGCAGCGCCTGTTCGACGCCCACAAGCTGTATTTCGGCCTGGAGCGGCTCAAGGGCTCGCGCGTACACCTGATGGACGCCGAGGAGGTGGCCGAGCGCGCTTACCTGCTGCCCGACGGCACCTGGGACACGCGCTTTTGTGCGCAGCGCCACCAGGCCCACAACCCGTTCAGCCAGCAGGCCATCACCGGCTTCAACAAGGAGCGCTGGCTCACCACCGAGCAGGACAAGCTGCTGCGCGTGCTGCGTGCCAATCCCGACGAGGACCTGCACGTGCAGGGCTATGCCGGCATCGGCAAGAGCTACCTGCTCGGCGGGCTGATCGACTGCCTGCCCAAAGGCCGGGTGCTGGCCCTGGCGCGCACACCGAACAAGCTCGACGCCCTGCGCCGGCGCATTGGCGGCGGCTCGCGCGCCGGCAAGACTTTCGCCGAGTTCGCCCAGGCCCTGATCAGCGGCCCCGGCGGCTATGCGCCGCGCTCGCCAGCGCGGTTGCCGAGCAAGCGTGCGGTCGCCGAACGCCTGGCGATCATGGGCTTTCGTCAGTACGACGGCGAGAAGACCCTGGATATCGCGCTGGAAGTGCTCAAGCGCTACTGCGAATCGCGCGAGCACAGCCTCAGCGCCCAGCACCTGCCGCACTTCGCCCAGGCGTTGAGCCGCGCCGACGCCCAGGTGCTGCTCGAGTACGCCAGTCGCCTGTGGCTTTACGTGCAGGATCATCCCGCCTGGGACCGCCAGACCGGTTTCGCCACGCTGCTGCTGCTCAAGCGCGCCAGCCTGTCCGGCCACAGCGCGCCGAGCCGCTACAGCCATGTGATCGTCGACGAAAGCCAGGACATGCCCGGCCCGCTGCTGCAGATCATCGAGCGCGGTCGTCAGGTGCTGATCACCCTGGGCGACGAGTACCAGCGTGCCGACGGCCCAGGGCTGCGCCGCGGTCGCCAGGTGCGCCAGCGCGACATTGCCTTCTCGGTGCGCTGCGGGCAAAAAGTCGAGAAGTTGATCAATCCGCTGATCGGCATGCACTCGAACAAGTCCAAGCTGGCGTTCGAGGGCGCCGGCAGCGTCGAGGTGGGCATCGAGTACTATCCGCTGGACTTCGTGCCGCCGCCCGGTTGCGTGGTGCTGACCGCTTCGCTGTGGGACTCGATGAAGTGGGCCCTGCAATTGGCCGACAACCAGTGCCAGGTCGGTTTCGCCGACAACCCGGCGATGAAGCGCTTCATGCACAGCGCCGTGCAGTTGTTCCGCGCCGACCTGTATGGCGCAGGCAGCGAGGGCGAGCAGACTCACCCGGCGTTCGCCCATGCGTTGAACTGGCGGCAGGTGCAGGACGAGCATCGCTATGACGAGTCGTTCCTGTGGGTCGAGGCGCGCTTGCAGGCCGGTTTTCGCATCGCCGATCTCAACGCCCTGGCCACGCGCTTCAGTCAGGACCCCGGCAGCCTGCTGCTGATGCCGGCGCAGGAGGCCGGCGGTCAGGAGTTCGACCGCGTGCTGCTGACCCAGGAACTGATGGCGCTCAGCCCGTTCCAGGACGCCTACGCCTTCGACACCCGCCTGTGCGCGGTGTACATCGCCCTGTCACGGGCGCGCCGCCACCTCTATCTGCCCTATGACGTGGAAGAGTGGGTGGCCTATCACAAAGGTCGCACGTTCCGGCAGACGCATGGCTATTGATCGGCACTCTGCAGTTCCGCGGCCTGGGTGTAGCGCTGGACGATACGCTCCACTTCGCCGGACTGCTTGAGCCGGACCATGGCGCGCAGCACGCGCTGGGCCGGGATGTTCGGATCGTTGCGCACCATGCAGCCCAGGTCCTGTTCCTCGAGCAGCAACAACGGACGCAGACGCTGCTCGGCCGTTTGCTGACGATTGAACCACTGCAGTGACAACTGGTTGCTCACCGCGTAGCGGTAGCGGCCGGCCTGCAGTTTTTGCAGGGCCAGGTCCTGGTTGCGGCTGTCTTCGCGCTGTAGCAGGTGCTGGGCGAACAACGGCTGGAGGGCAGGGTAGGTGTAGCCGAGCACGGTGCCGATGGCTTGAGCCGGCAACTGCGCCAGCCCACCGGGCAGGCTTTCGCCGGCACGCCCCACCAGCAGGTCGCGCTGGCGGATCAAGGGCACGCTCCAGATGAAATTGCCCGGGCGCTCATTGAGCCAGTCGCTGGCCACGTAGCAGCGCACATCGATGTCGCCGTCGAGCATCGCCTGTTCCAGGCGCAGGCGCGCCAGCACATGGTACTGCGGGGTGATCTCGGCTTCGCGGGCCACCGCCTTCATCAGGTCGAAGAGAATGCCCTGGACCGGCACCTGATCCTCCAGGCGGATCAAGGGCATGCTCCAGCTTTCGGCGATGGAAAAGCGCATCACCGACGGCTCGGCCAGCGCGCTGGCGCTGCACACGGACAGGATGGCGAGAAATCGGCGCACGTCTACCCTCCAGGTTCATTCACGATTTCAGCGGCGTGTACCGCAGGCATGCGGCGCAGGGTGCAATTTTGCCCCCGCTCCGCTAGCATTGGCGATCTTCCGCTTGTTCTGGCTGCGATGGTTTTTCGATGAGTTATCAGGTTCTTGCACGTAAATGGCGGCCGCGCTCGTTCCGCGAGATGGTCGGGCAGACCCATGTGCTCAAGGCATTGATCAACGCCCTGGACAACCAGCGCCTGCACCACGCCTATCTGTTCACCGGCACGCGCGGCGTGGGCAAGACCACCATCGCGCGGATCATCGCCAAGTGCCTGAACTGCGAAACCGGCATCACGTCCACCCCCTGCGGCACCTGTTCGGTGTGTCGCGAAATCGACGAGGGCCGCTTCGTCGACCTGATCGAGATCGACGCCGCCAGCCGCACCAAGGTCGAGGATACCCGCGAACTGCTCGACAACGTGCAGTACGCACCGAGCCGCGGGCGCTTCAAGGTCTACCTGATCGACGAAGTGCACATGCTCTCCAGCCATTCTTTCAATGCCTTGCTCAAGACGCTGGAGGAGCCGCCGCCCTACGTCAAGTTCATCCTGGCCACTACCGATCCGCAGAAGCTGCCGGCGACCATCCTGTCGCGCTGCTTGCAGTTCTCGCTGAAGAACATGAGCCCGGAGCGGGTGGTCGAGCACTTGAGCCACGTGCTCGAGGCCGAAAACGTGCCGTTCGAGCAGGACGCCTTGTGGCTGCTCGGCCGCGCCGCCGACGGTTCGATGCGCGATGCCATGAGCCTGACCGACCAGGCCATCGCCTTCGGCGAGGGCAAGGTGCTGGCCGCCGACGTGCGGGCGATGCTGGGCACGCTGGATCATGGTCAGGTCTACGGCGTGCTGCAGGCGCTGCTCGAAGGCGATGCCCGCGCGCTGCTGGAGGCAGTGCGCGAGCTGGCCGAGCAGGGCCCGGACTGGAGCGGCGTGCTGGCCGAGATGCTCAATGTGCTGCACCGGGTGGCCATCGCCCAGGCGCTGCCCGAGGCGGTGGACAATGGCCAGGGCGACCGTGACAAGGTGCTGGCCCTGGCCGCCGCGCTGCCGGCCGAGGACGTGCAGTTCTATTACCAGATGGGCCTGATCGGCCGACGTGACCTGCCCCTGGCACCGGAGCCGCGCGGCGGCTTCGAGATGGTCCTGCTGCGCATGCTGGCGTTCCGTCCGGCCGATGCCGACGACGCCCCGAAACCGGTGCTAAAGCCGGTGGGGATCAGCCAGGCCACAGCTGATCCCGCCCAGCCGGTGGCGACGGTGGCGGTTGCCGAGGCGCCTGCGCCGGTCGTCGAGCCGGCCCCGGCGCCGGCCGTCGAAGCGCCGCTGCCCGCCGAGCCTGCGGTACCGGTGCAAGCCGAACCCGAACCCGTCGCCCAGGACGAACCTGGCGTCGAGCCCGCCGATGAACACGCTGTCGAGGAGGTGATCGACCTGCCGTGGGAAGCGGCCGTGGCGCCTGAGCCCCAAGCGCCTGCGCCTGTCGCGGCTCCCGCCCCGGTCCAACCGCCGCGTGGCCAGCCTGATTACGACGAGCCGCCCTTCGATCCAGGCGCCTATGCGTCGGTCGGGATGGAGCGCGACGACGACGGCCCGGATGACGACTACTACGCGCCCGAAGCCGACCCCGCCAGCTTCACCTACCTGGACGAGCTGGCCGAGCACGTGCACGAAGCCGAACCGCTCACCCCGCCCGAGCCGCTGCCAGCGGCTCAGCCGGCCACCGGGTTGGCCCTGCAGTGGCTGGAATTATTCCCGCACTTGCCGGTCTCGGGTATGACAGGCAACATCGCCGCGAACTGCACGCTGATCCGCGCCGAAGGCGACGACTGGCTGCTGCACCTGGACCCGGGGCAGGGCGCGCTGTTCAACAGTACCCAGCAACGGCGCCTGAACGAAGCGCTCAACCAGCACCTGGGGCGCAGCCTGCGCCTGCAGATCGAGCTGATTCGCCCCGAGCAGGAAACCCCGGCCCAGGCCGCCGCGCGCAAGCGCGCCGAGCGTCAGCACGACGCCGAGGTGTCGATCGAGCAAGACCCGCTGGTCCAGCAGATGATCCAGCGGTTCGGCGCACGCGTGCGCCACGATACAATCGAACCCGTGGAGACCGCCCAGGCCAGTCCTGGGCAGTGAACGAACACCCTGCACCCGACCCAGAGCCGGGTGCATACATGACCCAATCGAGGATTTCCCCATGATGAAAGGTGGCATGGCCGGCCTGATGAAGCAGGCCCAGCAGATGCAGGAAAAAATGGCCAAGATGCAGGAAGAACTGGCCAATGCGGAAGTCACCGGTCAGTCCGGCGCCGGCCTGGTCAGCGTGGTGATGACCGGTCGTCACGATGTCAAGCGGGTCAATATCGACGCCAGCCTGATGACCACCGACCCGGACGACAAGGAAGTGCTCGAGGACCTGATCGCTGCGGCGCTGAACGACGCCGTGCGCAAGATCGAGCAGAACAGCCAGGACAAGATGGGCAACATGACCGCTGGCATGCAACTGCCGCCGGGCTTCAAGATGCCGTTCTGAGGGGTTCTCGGACACCTACAGGGAGCACGGTCCTCTGACCGCTGCTCCCTTCTTCATTCTGCACTACTGACAGGCCTGTCCCCATGAGCTTCAGCCCTTTGATCCGCCAACTGATCGACGCCCTGCGCGTGCTCCCCGGCGTCGGCCAGAAAACCGCCCAGCGCATGGCCCTGCAGTTGCTCGAACGCGACCGCAGCGGCGGCACGCGCCTGGCCCAGGCCCTTGGCCAAGCCATGGAGGGCGTTGGCCACTGTCGCCAGTGCCGCACCCTCACCGAACAGGAACTGTGCCCGCAATGCGCCGACCCACGGCGCGACGATACCCAACTGTGCGTGGTGGAAGGGCCGATGGACGTGTATGCGGTGGAGCAGACCGGCTATCGCGGCCGCTACTTCGTGCTCAAGGGGCACCTGTCGCCGCTCGATGGCCTCGGCCCTGAGGCGATCGGTATTCCACAGTTGATGGCGCGCATAGAAGAGCAGGGCACCTTCACCGAAGTGATCCTGGCGACTAACCCGACCGTGGAGGGCGAGGCCACCGCGCACTACATCGCCCAGTTGCTGGCCGAGAAGGGCCTGACCGCTTCGCGCATCGCCCACGGCGTGCCGCTGGGTGGCGAGCTGGAACTGGTCGATGGCGGCACGCTGGCGCATGCTTTCGCGGGCCGCCGACCGATTTCGCTCTAGCGTCAAGCGGCGCCGTCGCGGCAGCCAGGTGCTGCGGCGACGGCGCGAGCGGCCTGATTACTGGCCGGTATAGATCTGGTCGAACACGCCACCGTCGTTGAAGTGGGTCTTCTGCACGGTGCGCCAGTCGCCGAAGGTCTTCTCCACCGAGAGGAAATCGACTTTCGGGAAGCGGTCGGTGTACTTGGCCAGAACCGTGGCATCGCGCGGGCGCAGGTAGTTCTGAGCGGCGATCTCCTGGGCCGCTGGCGACCACAGGTATTTCAGGTACTCCTCGGCCACGGCCTGGGTACCCTTCTTGGCCACCACCTTGTCGACCACGCTGACCGGCGGCTCGGCCTCGGCCGACACGCTCGGGTAGACCACCTCGAATTGATCGCGGCCAAATTCGCGAGCGATCATCTCCGCCTCGTTCTCGAAGGTCACCAAGACGTCGCCGATCTGGTTGGTCATGAACGTGGTGGTGGCGGCGCGACCCCCGGTGTCGAGCACCGGCGCCTGCTTGAACAGCTTGCCGACGAACTCGCGCGCCTTGGCCTCATCACCGCCCTGCTTGAGCACATAGCCCCAGGCCGAGAGGTAGGTGTAGCGGCCGTTGCCCGAGGTCTTGGGGTTGGGCACGATCACCTGGACGCCGTCCTTGAGCAGGTCCGGCCAGTCTTTCAGGGCCTTGGGGTTGCCCTTGCGCACGATGAACACGGTGGCCGAGGTGAAGGGCGCACTGTTGTTCGGCAGACGGCTGACCCAGTTGTCCGGGATCAGCTTGCCGTTGTCGACCAGCGCGTTGATGTCGGTGGCCATGTTCATGGTGATCACATCGGCCGGCAGGCCGTCGATCACCGCGCGCGCCTGTTTGCTCGAGCCGCCGAAGGACATCTGCACATTGACCTTCTCCTGGTGCTGTTGCTCCCAGTGCTTCTGGAATGCCGGGTTGTAGTCCTTGTAGAAGTCGCGCATCACGTCGTAGGACACGTTCAGCAGCGTCGGTGCAGCCTGGGCCAGCGTGCCCAGCGTAAGCCCGGCGACGAGCAGCGAGGCACTGAAGAGTTTTTTCACAGCGGGCGATCCTTGTTGTGAGTGAAAGTTTGGCAATTTGCCAGCAACTATAACCGTGGGTTCTTGCGCCTTTAAAGACCGAAACGGACTTTGCTTATGCCTGCCCGGTCTTGGGAAACAACGGGTTGCCGCAGCGCGAGCAGAATGCCGCCGCCGGCTCGTGGGTGTTCTTGGCACAGGTGGGGCAGTCGTGGCGCAACTGCTCGCCGCGCATGGCGTTGGCCAGCTCGGCGGTGAAGATGCCGGTGGGCACCGCGATGATCGAGTAACCGATGATCATCACCATCGAGGACACCACCTGGCCAAGCGGCGTCCTGGGCACGATGTCGCCGAAGCCCACGGTGGTCAGGGTGACGATGGCCCAGTAGATACCCTTGGGAATGCTGGTGAACCCATGTTCGGGGCCTTCGATCACGTACATCAGCGTGCCGAACACCGTCACCAGGGTCGAGACGCTGACCAGGAACACGATGATCTTCTGCTTGCTGCCGCGCAGTGCATCGAGCAGGTAGTGCGCCTGCTTGAGGTAGGGGCCGAGCTTGAGCACGCGGAAAATGCGCAGCATGCGGATGACCCGCACGATCAGCAGGTACTGGGCGTCGCTGTAGTACAGGGCGATGATCCCCGGCACGATGGCTAGCAGGTCGACCAGCCCGTAGAAGCTGAAGGCGTAGCGCAGCGGCTTGGGCGAGCAGTACAGGCGCGTCAGGTATTCGGCGAGGAAGATCGCCGTGAAGCCCCACTCGATGCCTGCCAGCAAGCCTGAGTAACTGCGGTGCACCTCGTCGATGCTGTCGAGAATGACCGTGACCAGGCTGGCGAGGATGATCAGCAGCAGGGTTTTGTCGAAGCGTCGGCCAGCCACCGTGTCGGACTGGAAGACGATGACGTAGAGCCGCTCGCGCAGGCTCGCAGGTGTGTCCATCTGAAGCGTTCCATAGGGCGTAGCGGCTGAGCCTATGGCCTGGCTCTCAGCCGTGCAAGCGTTGCACGTTGCGCCGCCGCGCGAGCCCGGCGAGATGGCCGCCCAGGTGCATCAGCCAGCAGGCGATGACGAAGGGTGCGGTGAGCGACGGCAGCGCGGCATGCGCGAACAGGGCCTGCACCAGCAGGGCCAGGGCGATGGCCAGCAGGGTGATCCAAGGACGCTCGCCGTGCCGGCTGAACGCCAGCGCCGCCAGGGCGGTGTTGAAACCGTACAGCCCCAGCGCCGCGGCCTGGGGCTGGTCGGCCAGCAGGGCCGCGCCACCGCCGAGCGTCGAGCCGAGCACGGCCCAGAGCGCCGCGTAGGGATGGGCGATCAACAGGCCGAGTACGATCAACAGTCCGGCCAGCGGCGCGTCCAGCAGGAACACCTGGCCCAGCCCGCGCAGCACGCCTTGCACGGGTTCGCCCGCCACCACCCAGGGCGCGGCGGGTTCGGCGAGCGCCAGGGCCGCGCAGCCCAGGAGCACGAAGGGCGCCGTGTAGGCGGTCAGCAAGGGCCCGCCGCGCTTGCGCCATTGGTGCGTGAGCATGCTCGACAGGCCCCCGGCGGCGAGAATCAAGGGCGGCAGGATGGCCGACCACGGCAGCACGGCGCTGATCAGCAGGCCGATCAGCACGCCGTTGTAGCTGTACAGCCCGGCCTGGCGGTCGGCGCGCTCGTAGCCTCGGCGTTGTGCCGTGAGCAGCCCGGCGAGCGCGCCGAGCAGGGCGCCGCCGACCAGGGCCGGCGCCGTGAGCAGGATTGCCAGCAGGCAGCACACGCCGCACAGGGGATTGCGCAGCAGCAGGACCTGGCTGAAGCCGTTGAGCAGGGCCGTGGCCCAGTCGGGGCACGGGTTGACGAAGTTCTTGGTGTACATGGGGCAGTCAGTGAAGGTGGCAGGAAGGCGCTGGGCCTCTTCGGGCCTCGGTTTTGCGCCGTGTCGTGGTGCGCTGCGCGGCGGCGGGTAGCCGCCCCGGCAGTCAGATCAGGGTCTCGATCCTCAAGGTGTTGGTGGTGCCCGGTTTGCCGAAGGGCACCCCGGCGGTAATCAGCAAGGTATCGCCGCGACAGGCCATACCTTGGGCCTGGGCGATCTCCAGCGCTGTCGAACAGATTTCGTCGACCTGATGCAGGCGGTCGTTGACCACCGAATGCACGCCCCAGGTCAGGCTCAGGCGTCGGGCGGTGCGCAGGTTGGGCGTCAGGTTGAGGATCGGCGCCGTCGGCCGTTCGCGCGCGGCGCGCAGGGTCGAGGCGCCCGACTCGCTGTAGTTGACCAGCACCGCCACCGGCAGGATGGCGCTGATACGGCGGATGGCGCAGCTGATGGCGTCCGACACCGTGGCCTCGGCCTTGGGCCGGGCGACGTCGAGCTGGGCCTGGTAGTCCGGGCCGTTCTCCACTTGGCGAATGATCTTGCTCATCATCTGCACCGCTTCCATCGGGTAGTCGCCGGACGCCGTCTCGGCCGACAGCATCACCGCATCGGCGCCTTCGGCCACGGCATTGGCCACATCGGTGACCTCGGCGCGGGTCGGCGCCGGAGAAAAGCGCATGGACTCGAGCATCTGCGTGGCCACCACCACTGGCTTGCCCAACTGGCGGCAGGTGCCGATGATGCGTTTCTGGATCTGCGGCACCTGCTCGGCCGGCACCTCCACACCCAGGTCGCCACGGGCGATCATGATCGCATCGGCCAGCTCGGCGATGGCCTGCAGGTGCTCTACCGCCGAAGGCTTTTCGATCTTGGCCATCAGGTAGGCACGCTCGCCGATCAGCTGCCGGGCCTCGACGATATCCTCCGGGCGCTGCACGAACGACAACGCCACCCAGTCCACCCCCAGCTCCAGGCCGAAGGCCAGGTCGCGGCGGTCCTTGTCGGTGAGTGGCGAGAGGTCGAGCAGCGCCTGGGGCACATTGACGCCCTTGCGGTCGGACAACTCGCCCCCGACCAGCACCTCGGTGTCGATGGCCTCGGCGTGCTTGGCGACAACCCGCAGGCGCAGCTTGCCGTCGTCCAGCAGCAGGTCCATGCCCGGCTGCAACGCCGCGATGATCGCCGGGTGCGGCAGGTTGACCCGCTGGCTGTCGCCCGGTGTCTCGTCCAGGTCCAGGCGCAGGTGCTGGCCGCGCTGCAAGTGCACCTGGCCTTCGGCGAAGCGCCCGACGCGCAGCTTCGGCCCTTGCAAGTCCATGAGGATGCCCAGCGGCCGGTTCATCTGCTGCTCGACCTCGCGGATCCACTGGTAGCGCAGGGCGTGGTCGGCGTGCTCGCCGTGGCTGAAGTTGAGGCGAAACAGGTTGACCCCGGCCTCGACCAGTTGGCGCACCGCGTCGCGGCTGCCGATGGCAGGCCCCAGGGTCGCGAGGATCTTCACTTTCTTGTCGAGCGTCATGGATGCGGGGCCTCGAGGATCAGAATGGCGCGGAAGTCGTTGACGTTGGTGCGGGTCGGTTCGGTGACGACCAGGGCGTCGAGTGCGGCGAAGTAGCCGTAGCCGTCGTTGTCATCCAGCGCGGCGCTGCTCGACAGGCCCAGGGCCTGGGCGCGGGCGTAGGTGGCCGGGGTCATCAAGGCGCCGGCGTTGTCTTCCGAGCCGTCGATACCGTCGGTGTCGCCGGCCAGGGCATAGACGCCGGGCAGTCCCTTGAGGCTGTCGGTGAGGCTCAGCAGGAATTCGGCATTGCGCCCGCCGCGGCCCGTGCCGCGCACGGTGACGGTGGTCTCGCCGCCGGACAGAATCACGCAGGGCGGCTTGAGCGGCTGGCCATGCAGGACGATCTGGCGGGCGATGCCGGCATGCACCTTGGCCACCTCGCGCGCCTCGCCCTCCAGGTCGCCGAGGATCAGTGGGCTGAAGCCGGCCCGGCGGGCGGCGACCGCGGCGGCTTCCAGGGATTGCTGGGGCTTGGCGATCAGTTGGAAATGGCTGCGACTGAGCGCCGGGTCGCCTGGCTTGACGGTTTCCGACGCGGGGTCGTGCAGCCAGTCGATCACGGCCTGCGGCGCGTCGATGGCGTAGCGCTTGAGAATCGCCAAGGCGTCGGCCGAGGTGCTGGGATCGGCCACGGTCGGCCCGGAGGCAATGACCGTGGCCAGGTCGCCCGGCACATCGGAAATGGCGTAGGTGTAGACACTGGCGGGCCAGCAGGCCTTGGCCAGACGCCCACCCTTGATCGCCGAGAGGTGCTTGCGCACGCAGTTCATCTCGCCGATGGTGGCGCCGGACTTGAGCAGCGCCTTGTTCACCTGCTGCTTGTCCGCCAGGCTCAGCCCCGCGGCGGGCAACGCCAACAGCGCGGAGCCGCCACCGGACAGCAGAAAGATGACCCGGTCTTTTTCTGTGAGGTCGCTCACCAGCGCCAGCACCCGTGTGGCCACGGCCAGCCCGGCCGCGTCGGGCACCGGATGGGCCGCTTCGACCACTTCGATTTTCTGGCAGCGTGCGCCGTGCCCGTAGCGGGTGACCACCAGTCCGCTGACCTCACCCTGCCAGCACTGCTCGACCACTTCGGCCATGGCCGCCGCAGCCTTGCCCGCGCCGATAACGATGACCCGCCCACTGCGATCGGCAGGCAGATGGCCCTCAAGGACCTGACGAGGATGTGCAGCCGCAATGGCCGTTTCAAACAATTCGAGCAGACGTTTCTGTGCATCGACCAACATGGCACTCTCCTGAGCGGCAAGCTACAAGCGGCAAGCTGCAAGCCGATCTGCTTTATCTTGCAGCTTGCCGCTTGCCGCTCGAATCTTCGGCTAGTCGCGAATGGAAAAGTTGGCCATGTGCTCGAGGCCTTTGATCAGCGCCGAGTGGTCCCAGTTGCCGCCGTCCAGGGCCTGGCAGGTGTTGAACACCTGCTGGGCGTTGGCGGTGTTGGGCAGGTTGATGCCCAGCTCCTTGGCGCCCTGCAGGGCCAGGTTGAGGTCTTTCTGGTGCAGGTTGATGCGGAAACCTGGATCGAAGGTGCCCTTGATCATGCGCTCGGCGT
This sequence comes from Pseudomonas boreofloridensis, assembly GCF_030580795.1. Classification (NCBI taxonomy): domain Bacteria; kingdom Pseudomonadati; phylum Pseudomonadota; class Gammaproteobacteria; order Pseudomonadales; family Pseudomonadaceae; genus Pseudomonas; species Pseudomonas boreofloridensis. Next base: position 176,005 of record NZ_JAUQOQ010000009.1, read on the forward strand.
GCACCTCGAGAATCTTCGAGGAGGCGAAGCCGCCCATCAGCGCCTCGCGCACCTTGGCCGGGTCGGCGCCGTTCCTGGCTGCGAACAACAACGCTTCGGCCACCGCCTGGATATTCAGGGCGACGATGATCTGGTTGGCCACCTTGGCGGTCTGGCCGTCGCCGCTGCCGCCGACGCGGGTGATGTTCTTGCCCATGGCCTGGAACAGCGGCAGGGCGCGCTCGAAGGCCTTTTCGCAACCGCCGACCATGATGCTCAGGGTCGCGGCCTTGGCACCGACCTCGCCGCCTGAGACCGGCGCGTCCAGGTAGGCCGCGCCACTGCGCTCGATCTTCTCGGCGAAAGCCTTGGTGGCAATGGGCGAAATCGAGCTCATGTCGATCACCACCTTGTTCGGGCCGACGCCCTCGGCGACGCCCTGCTCGCCGAACAGTACCCCCTCGACCTGCGGCGTGTCGGGCACCATGACGATGATGAACTCGGCCTCCTGGGCCACTTCCCTGGGGTTGGCCAGGGCCACCGCGCCGGCGGCGATCAGGTCGGCGGGGGCCGCTGAGTGGTGGGTGGAGACGAACAGGCTGTGACCTGCCTTTTGCAGGTTCTGGGCCATGGGCTTGCCCATGATGCCGGTGCCGATGAAGCCGATCTTGGCCATGAGAATGTGCCTCTTTTTATTGGCGTTGTGGGTAGCTGATCGCGGGGCTGCCACGAAACCCTGTGGGAACGGGCTTGCCCCGCGAATGCGTTCGGTCAGGCGATGGAGGTGTCTGTGCGGGCGCTTTCGCGGGACACGCCCGCGCCCACCTGGGTCTTCAGCCAGCCCAGGCCGGCTTCGGTCGTGGTCAGCGGTTTGTACTCGGCGCCCACCCACCCCTGGTAACCGATACGGTCCAGGTGCTCGAACAGGAAGCGGTAGTTGATCTCGCCGGTGCCGGGCTCGTGGCGACCGGGGTTGTCGGCCAGTTGCACGTGGTTGATCAGCGCCAGGTTGGCTTGCAGCGTGCGCGCCAGGTCGCCTTCCATGATCTGCATGTGGTAGATGTCGTATTGCAGGTACAGGTTGGCACTGCCGACTTCGGCCTGGATCTCCAGGGCCTGCGCCGTGGTGTTCAGGTAGAAGCCAGGGATGTCACGGGTGTTGATCATCTCCATGACCAGACGGATACCGGCGGCCTGGAGTTTGTCGGCGGCGTACTGGAGGTTGGCGACGAAGGTCTGGCGCACGCTGGCCTCGTTCGCCGCAGGCGGACGGATGCCGGCCAGGGCGTTGACCTGGGTATTGCCCAGCACCTTGGCGTAGTCGATGGCCTTGTCGACGCCGGCGCGGAATTCCTCGACCCGGTCCGGGTGACAGGCGATGCCGCGCTCGCCGCTGGCCCAGTCGCCGGCGGGCAGGTTGAACAGCACCTGGGTCAGGCCATGGGCCTGCAGCTCGCGCTGGATGTCGTGGGCGCTGAAGTCGTAGGGAAACAGGTATTCGACACCGCTGAAGCCCGCGTCGGCGGCGGCCTTGAAGCGGGCCAGGAAGTCCTGTTCGGTGAACAGCATGGACAGGTTGGCGGCAAAGCGCGGCATGGGAGTCTCCTTGCGTGGGCAGTCAGTCGAGCAGCGAGAGGGCGGTCGGCGCGTCGTTGCCGACCAGCGCCAGGTCTTCGAATTCGTTGACCGCATTGATCTCGGTGCCCATGGAAATATTGGTCACTCGCTCGAGTATCACCTCGACCACCACCGGTACGCGCAACTGCTGGGCCATTTCCTGCGCCTTGCGCAGGGCCGGGGCGATGTCGTTCGGCTCGAACACCCGCAGTGCCTTGCAGCCCAGGCCCTCGACCACCGCGACGTGATCCACGCCGTAGTTGCCGGCCTCGGTGGCGTTGATGTTCTCGAAGGCGAGTTGAACACAGTAGTCCATGTCGAAGCCACGCTGGGCCTGGCGGATCAGGCCGAGGTAGGCGTTGTTCACCAGCACGTGGACATAGGGCAGGTTGAACTGCGCGCCCACGGCCAGTTCCTCGATCATGAACTGGAAATCGTAGTCGCCCGACAGCGCCACCACCTGGCGCGCAGGGTCGGCCTTGACCACGCCGAGGGCGGCGGGGATGGTCCAGCCCAGCGGGCCGGCCTGGCCGCAGTTGATCCAGTGCCGTGGCTTGTACACATGCAGGAACTGCGCGCCAGCGATCTGCGACAGGCCGATGGTGCTGACATAGCAGGTGTCCTTGCCGAACACCTGGTTCATCTCCTGGTACACCCGCTGCGGCTTGACCGGCACCTGGTCGAAGTGGGTCTTGCGTTGCAGGCTGGCCTTGCGCTGCTGGCAGTCCTGCAACCAGTCCTTGCGGCACTTGAGCTTGCCGGCCGCCTGCCACTCGCGGGCCACCTCGATGAATGCATCGAGCGCCGCGCCGGCATCGGAGACGATCCCCAGGTCCGGGGTGAACACCCGGCCGATCTGGGTGGGCTCGATGTCCACGTGAATGAAGCGGCGGCCCTCGGTGTAGACCTCCACGGAGCCGGTATGGCGGTTGGCCCAGCGGTTGCCGATGCCGAACACCAGGTCGGACTTGAGCAAAGTGGCATTGCCGTAGCGGTGCGAGGTTTGCAGCCCGACCATGCCGACCATCTGCGGATGATCGTCGGGCAGGCAGCCCCAGCCCATCAAGGTCGGAATCACCGGCACGCCGGTCAGTTCGGCGAATGCCACCAGCTTGTCGCTGGCATCGGCATTGATGATGCCGCCGCCGGCCACCAGCAGCGGGCGTTCGGCGTCGTTGAGCAGTGCCAGGGCCTTTTCCGCCTGGATGCGCGTGGCCGAGGGCTTGTGTACCGGCAGCGGTTCGTAGGCCTCGATGTCGAACTCGATCTCGGCCATCTGCACGTCGAATGGCAAATCGATCAGCACCGGGCCGGGGCGGCCGCTGCGCATTTCGTGGAAGGCTTTCTGGAAGGCGTAGGGCACCTGGCCTGGCTCCAGCACGGTGGTCGCCCACTTGGTCACCGGCTTGACGATGCTGGTGATGTCCACCGCCTGGAAGTCTTCCTTGTGCAGGCGCGAGCGCGGCGCCTGGCCGGTGATGCAGAGGATGGGGATGGAGTCGGCCGAGGCACTGTACAGGCCGGTGACCATGTCGGTGCCGGCAGGACCGGAGGTGCCGATGCACACCCCGATGTTGCCGGGGTTGGCGCGGGTATAGCCTTCAGCCATGTGCGAGGCCCCTTCGACATGGCGCGCGAGGACGTGATCGATGCCGCCAACCTTCTTCAGGGCCGAGTACAGCGGGTTGATCGCCGCGCCTGGAATGCCGAAGGCGGTGTCGACGCCTTCCCGGCGCATGACCAGTACGGCGGCATCGATTGCTCTCATTTTGCTCATGTCTTGTGCCTCATTTATTTTGTAATTGTATACAACACGACTTGCGGACGAGTGTATTCATGGTCTGAGTTCAAGGTCAATGGGTTTTCATCGGATGCTCTGCAGATCGAATCGATGAGTGGGCGTAGCGCTTGATTGGTGCTGCTTTGCAGCCCTGTCGCGACACCGGGCCGCTCCCATACCTACCGCATGAGCTCAGTCTTTCGGGCAATTCTCGGGGACGGCTGCGGGACGTAGGAAGGCCACGACGCAGTGTGAACGTGCCGGAGCCCCAGCCTAATTGATCGAAATTATTGTATACAAATATCTATTATTCTGTGCTCTATTGGTCTACCTGCATTCCGGCCCCACACAACAATAAAAGGACCTCCCATGACTGCACTCACCCTCAACGTCGCCAACACCCTGGTCCACGCCGCGCTCTGCGCTGGACGCCGAATCGACGCGGCCCCTCTCACCGTGGCCGTGCTGGACGCCGGCGGGCATCTGTTGGCCTTGCAGCGCGAGGACGGGGCCAGCCTGCTGCGTCCGCAACTGGCCACGGCCAAGGCCTGGGGCGCGGTGGCGCTGGGCAAGGGGTCGCGCCTGCTGGCGCTGGACGCGCAGCAGCGCCCGGCGTTCTTCGCCGCGCTCAACGGGCTGGGTGACGGCGCCGTGGTACCGGCGCCGGGAGGCGTGCTGATTCGCGATCAGGCCGGCACGGTGCTGGGCGCGCTGGGCATCAGTGGCGATACCTCGGATGTCGACGAGCAGTGCGCGATCAGTGCGATCGAGTCGCTGGGCTTGCGGGCAGATGCGGGCGCGGCGGTGTGAGCCGGCGGGCAGTGTCGGGCCCTTGGCAGGTGAGGGCCCGGGGGATGTTCACGCAGGCTCCGGCTCGCAACCCTTGAGCACCAGGCGGATGATGGTGTCGGCGGCCGCGTCGTAGTCGCTGTCGCTGAGTTTCGCCTTGCCGGTGACCACGGCGATCTGCCAGTCGAAGTCCGCGTAGGTCTGGGTCGCGGCCCAGATGCTGAACATCAGGTGGTGCGGATCGACCGGGGCGATCTGCCCGCGTTCGATCCAGCGCTGGATGCATTCGATGTTGTGCCGGGCCTGCTCGTTGAGCTGCTCCACCTGCGACGGCGACAGGTGCGGGGCGCCGTGCATGATCTCGCTGGCGAACACCTTGGACGCATGGGGCAGGTCGCGGGAGATGCGGACCTTCGAGCGGATGTAGTTGCTGAGCACTTCCTGCGGATCGCCCTCGGCATTGAACGGCGTGGAGGCCTGCATGATCGGTGCGATGATGCTTTCCAGCACCTCGCGGTAGAGGTTTTCCTTGGACTTGAAGTAGTAGTAGACATTCGGCTTGGGCAGCCCGGCCTTGGCCGCGATGTCGCTGGTCTTGGTAGCCGCGAAGCCCTTGTCGGCGAATTCCTCGCTGGCCGCGCGCAGGATCAGTTCCTTGTTGCGCTCGCGAATCGTGCTCATGGTCTGTGGATCTTCCTGTGACTGGCCGCCTCTAGGCTTTGTCTGAAAAGCCTTGATACTCGGTGATGCTGCGTTGAAAACCGCCTCGGAATGCTCATTTACAACACGTAAACTCCGCTTCCTCGGCGGTTTTCGCCTTGCCTGACCTTCGTCTCAAGACTTTTCAAACAAAGCCTAAGAGCGAGCAGGCATGGTAGCACCGTGCCGCAGAACCGCTCAAGGCAACGGCTTGGGCGGTATCAGTCGCGTATCATGCACTCGGCAGGCCGGTCGGATGGCCTCGCCGGGGTGCTGACACGGCACGAATCTATCAAGGGTAAAAGCAATGGCAGGCAGCAGTTTTTTCGCGTTGTTGGATGATATCGCGGCCCTTCTGGACGATATTTCGCTGATGAGCAAGGTGGCGGCGAAGAAGTCCGCCAGCGTGCTCAGCGACGACCTGGCGGTCAATGCCGAGCAGGTCACCGGCATGAAGGCGGACCGGGAATTGCCGGTGGTGTGGGCGGTGTTCAAGGGCTCGCTGAGGAACAAGGCCATTCTGGTGCCGTGCGCGCTGGTACTGAGCGCCGTGCTGCCAGCGGCGGTCAAATGGCTGCTCATGGCTGGCGGCCTGTACCTGTGCTACGAGGGCTTTGAGGCGATCAAGGACAAGCTGTCACGTGACAAGCCCGGCGATGAGGCGCAGGCCAGCAAATCGGTACCGCGCAGCGCCGAGGCGCTTGCCGAGTACGAACAGCGCAAGATCAAGGGGGCGATCAAGACCGACTTCATCCTCAGCGCCGAAATCATCGTCATCACCTTGAACGTGGTGGCCGAGGCGCCGTTGTACCAGCAGATTCTCACGCTGGTGATCATCGCCCTGTTGATGACGGTCGGTGTCTACGGCCTGGTCGCCGGCATCGTGCGGCTGGATGACGCTGGCTTCGCCCTGGCCAAGTCCAAGGCCCAGGGGCTGTGGGGGCGGTGCGTGAAAAGCGTGGGGCGGGGCCTGGTGGCCGCCGCGCCGATGCTGATGAAAGCGCTGTCCTGGATCGGCACGGTGGCCATGTTCCTGGTGGGCGGCACGTTCATCGCCGAAGGCATCCACCCGTTGGAGCAGGGCCTGGAGTCGCTCGTGGCGGCCAGCGGCGCCTGGGGGCCGGTGGTCAAATATGCCCTGTTCGGCGTGGTCGGCGCGGTGGCCGGCTTCATCACGGCGCTGATCGTCGGCGGCTTTTCCAAGCTTCGCCAGCGCCAGGCGGCGTAAACCGTCCGGCGCAGGACGCGGGCTGGCCAGCAGCCCGCGCCACCCTCAGAAGTGCACCTTGACCAGCAGGCTCATGGTGTTCTGGTCGGTGGTGAAGGCATCGCTGTCCTTGATGCCGTACTTGTTGCTCCAGTAGTCGTACTCGATGCCCACGTACAACTGTTTTTCACCCATGTGCAGCGCCTTGCCCAGGTCGTACTTCACCTGCGGGTTGAAGTGCAGGTTGGCGTGGTAGCTGCCGCGCCCATTGCGGTCGTTGTCCACCACCCAGTCCATGAAGCCGTCGATCAGCACGTCGGAGGCGCCCACCGGCAGGGTGTAGCCCCACACCGGGGTGATCTGCCAGACATGATCGCCCGGGCGGCTGCCGTCGGTGGTGCGGTGGTAGAAGTTGAGCTGGAAGTAGTCGAAGCCCGGCACGGCCAGGTCGAAGCCGGGGCCGATCAGGTACGACTCGGTATCGCCTTCGCCGAACTCGTAGGTCATGGCCAAGAGCACGTCGGTCACCGGGCCGAACGCCAGCTTCTGATCGAAGATCTTGCCGAACGACAGGCGCGGGGAGATCTCACCGTAGTAGGTGTTGGCGCCGTTGTTCCCGTCTTTCTTGCCCTGGTAGAAGATCTTGTCGACGAACAGGAAGTTGTCGCCGTACTTCCAGGAGTCGGCGTGCTCGAAGGTCAGGGTCTGCTGGGTTTCAGGGTTGACCTTGAAGTTCTTGCCCCACAGGTAGGTCAGGCTGTTGTTCTGCCAGTTCAGCAGGTCACCGGCGTGGCTGGTGGCGCAGGCCAGCAGGCCGCCGGCGAGGATCAGGCTGTTGAGAATCCGCATGGTTGAGGTCGCTCCCTTGAGTGGATGTGTGTCAGCGCTCGTGTCGGCGCTTTTTCTGTCTTTTTGGTCAGGTTTGAAGCGTGGGCCACAGCTCCCTGGCAAGTGCTGCGCCAACTTTTGCGGGTCGGTCGCAGCCATCCTGCTCGACGGCGTTCTGAACGGATGAAAAAGGGTGCTGCTGGCTGGCACGACATCGACCAACCGCCCGAATTCATTGACTGAGCGGTCAGTAAACGCGGGCAGGATCCGACCTGCCCTGAGCGAGGGGGCGCGCAGATTACTGGCTTGCGCGCCGGGCCTCAAGTGCTCCTTCCTGGAGCGTGCTGTCGCAAAACTGGGCGTTCGGTCAGGTTGTCAGGCGTGACGCGCCATCGCCTGTGCCGAGCGCCCCGGATCGACGGGGTCGGCGCTGCCTCAGTGCCGGTGACACACCCTGGTGTGGGCGGCCCGCTCGGCGCCGCCAAGAATGTTGAACAGCAGGTTCAACAGCAACGCGCTGAGGGTGGCCATGGCGATGCCACTGTGGGTGATCGGCTCCATCCAGGCCGGCATCTGCGCGAAGAATTCCGGACGCACCACCGGTATCAGGCCGAAGCCTATGCTCACCGCCACCAGCAGTTGATTGCGACGGTCGCTGATGTCCGCCTCCTGCAGAATCTTGATGCCCGTGGCGGTGACCATGCCGAACATGGCAATCGACGCACCGCCCAGTACCGCCGGTGGGATCGACGCAATCAGGAACGCCGCCTTGGGCAGCAAGCTGAGCAGCATCAGCAAGACACCGGCGACCGCCGTGACCGAGCGGCAGCGCACGCCGGTCATCTGCACCAGGCCGATGTTCTGGGCGAAGGAAGAATGGGTGAAGGTGTTGAAGAAACCGGCCACGAACGAAGCGCCGGCATCGCACAACAGGCCGCGCCGCAGCATGCCGGGCGTGACCGGCCGATCGGTGACCTTGCCCAGGGCCAGGAACATGCCGGTGGACTCGACGAAGATGATCACCACCACCAGGCACATTGACAGGATCGGTGCCAGGCTGAAGGTCGGCAGGCCGAAGTGCAGCGGCGTGACCACCTGCAACCATGGCGCCTGGGCCAGGCCCGACAGATCGACCATGCCGATGCAGCCGGCCAGCACGTAGCCCAGGCCCATGCCGAGCAGCACCGAGACGTTGACCCAGAAGCCGCGCATGAAGCGGTTGATCAGCAGGATCACCCCAAGCACCAGGCCGGCGACCATGAGGTAGATGGGCGCGCCGAAGCTGTCCGCCTGCTGACCACCACCGGCCCAGTTGACCGCCACCGGGAACAGCGACAGGCCAATGGCGGTGATCACCGTGCCGGTGACCAGCGGCGGGAAGAACCGCACCACCCTGGACATGAACGGCGCGATGAGCAGCCCGAACAGGCCGGCGGCGATGGTCGCGCCGAAGATACCCTGCAGGCCCACGCCGGGCATGCCGGCCATGGCCACCATGCTGCCGACGGCGGCGAAGCTGGCACCCATCATCACCGGCATGCGGATGCCGACCGGGCCGATGCCCAGCGACTGGATGACGGTCGCGACCCCGGCCACGAGCAGGTCGGCGTTGATCAGGAAGGCGATTTCCTCGCGTGACAGACCTGCGGCCTGGCCGATGATCAGCGGCACGGCGATGGCGCCGCCGTACATCAGCAGCACATGTTGCAGGGCCACCAGGATGAGCTGGGCCAGGGGCAGGGGTTGTCGTGGCGGCGCGACGGGAATGGACGCCTGCGGTGACGTGGACATGCAGCACCTCGAGTGTTGTTCTTATTCTCGGATCCAAGCGGGCGGCGCCCGGCGCCAGGCGCTTCGCATGAAGGCCTGGATGTGCCGGGGGAGCCGAACGCTCGATGCTTGCTTTTGTGTCTGTGGTGCAGCGCAGGCCGGTCGGCTATCGCGACGGGCCTGCGCCAGCCGCTAGTTGACCGGCGCACCCTTGGCGATCCAGTCGCCGACCAGCTTGCGCTCCTCCACGGTCATCTGGGTGATGTTGCCCAGCGGCATGATCTGGCTGGCCACGGCCTGTGCCTGGATGCGCGCGGCCTGGGTCTGGATCTGCTGTGGCGTGTCGAACATCACCCCGGCCGGAGCCGTGCTGAACAGCGGGCTGGTGGGTTTGGACGAATGGCACACGGTGCAGCGTTCCTGGATCACGTGATGGATCGTCTCGAAGTTGCCGGGCTCAGCCTGGGCAGTGGCCTGGGCCGGGGCGGCGGGGGCTTCGGCTGCCTTGGCTGCGGCCTCGGCGCGGTGCTCGGCGGCGGTCTTGCCGCCCACGGCACTGGCCGGCAGCGGCTGGTACTGGATCGGCGCGGCGGCCTGCTCGGGGCTGGCCGGCAGTGGCTTGGGCGCGGTCACGTAGGCCAGGCAGATCATCGCCAGGGCGCCGGCTGGCAGGGTCCAGGCGTACTGGTTGCTGGCATGGCGGGTGTTGAAGTAATGCCGTACCAGCACCGCTGCCACCGCGATCCCGGCCAGGATCAACCAGTTGTACTGGCTGCCGTAGGTGCTCGGAAAATGGTTGCTGATCATGATGAACAGCACCGGCAGGGTGAAGTAGTTGTTGTGCCGCGAACGCAGCAGGCCCTTGGCGGGCAGCAAGGGGTCAGGCGTCTGGTTGGCAGCGATCGCCGCGACCAACTGGCGCTGGGCCGGCATGATGATGCGGAACACGTTGCCGACCATGATGGTGCCGATGATCGCCCCGGTGTGCAGGTAGGCGCCGCGTCCGCTGAACACCAGGCTGAAGCCCCAGCAGGCGGCGATGATCAGCACGAACAGCACGCCGCCGAGCAGGGCAGGGCGCTTGCCCAAGGGCGAATCGCAGAGCAAGTCGTAGACGAACCAGCCCGCCACCAGCGAGCCGATGCCGATGGCCACGCCCTCGGCGCCGCTCAGGCTGCTGCCGGGGGCGAGCAGGTAGAGGGTCGGGTTCCAGTAGAACACCACGCAGAGCAAGGCGATGCCCGACATCCAGGTGAAATACGCCTCCCATTTGAACCAGTGCAGGTCATCGGGCATTTTCGGCGGTGCGAGCTTGTATTTCTCCAGGTGGTAGATGCCGCCGCCGTGGATGGCCCACAAGTCGCCCGACAGGCCGTCGCGCGGGTTGCTGCGGTTGAGATTGTTCTCCAGCCAGACGAAGTAGAACGATGCACCGATCCAGGCCACGCCGGTGATCATGTGAACCCAGCGAATGCTCAGGTTCAGCCATTCGTGAAGATGTGCTTCCACAGTATGTACCTCTGCCGGTCACCGGCAGGCCGCGGACCTGTGATGACCGACCTTCTCTTATTGGTGGGGATCGAGGATCAACATCTGCTCCTCGGGGAAGTAATGCTCGTCGCAGTTGTTGCCGGAACCACTGCGATCAACCACCAGGAAGTCATCCCGCTTTTCGATCGTCAGCACCGGGTGGTGCCAGACGCCGCGATGGTAATTGACGCCCTGCCTGCCGTTGCTACGGAAGGCGCGGACCAGACCTGATACAGGTGCATCGCCAAGTGGCGCGACCACGATCAGAAAGGGGTTGCCCAGCAGCGGCACGAAGGCCTGGCTGCCCAGCGGATGGCGCTCCAGCATGCGGATGGTCAATGGCATCTCCAGGGCATCGGCGCGGAAGATGCTGATGATCGCCCGGTCTTCCGGCTCGGCGGTTTGCACCGTGGCGAGCTTGTGGAAGCGCATGGTCGAGCCGTTGTTGATCATGAAGTGATCGCTGCCGTCGGTTTCGATCACGTCACCGAAGGGGGCGAAGGCTTCTTTGGTCAGCGGCTCGATCATCAGGGTACGCATGCGGTTTTCTCTTGTAGTCGTTATCGGTCAAGGGGCGAGGCCGGGTTCGGCCAGGCCTCACAATTGCTGCAGACGGAACAGGGCGATCTGGTTGATCTGCGCCAGCGCCTCGCGGAACTCGGCGTCGGCATCGTTATGGATGCGCTGCTCGAAGGCGGCGAGGATCTGGTGCCGGTCGCTGCCTTTGACCGCCATGATGAACGGAAACTGGAATTTTGCCTTGTAGGCGTGATTGAGCTCGGTGAAACGGGCGAATTCCTCGGCCGTGCACAGGTGAATGCCGGCGCCGGCCTGCTCGTGGGTGCTCGACTCGGTCAGCTCGCCACGCACCGCCGCTTTGCCGGCCAGGTCCGGGTGCGCATTGATCAGCGCCAGTTGCTCGGCGTGGCTGGCGGCCAGCAGCACCGCGCTCATGCGCTGGTGCAGGGCCTCGACCTGGTCCAACGCAGTGCGCTCGCCCTGGTCGAAGGCCCGCTCGGCCACCCACGGCGAGTGCTCGTAGATGTCGGCGAAGGCGGCGACGAACGCGTCGCGGCTCAGGGTCGAAGGGGTGACGGTGGTGAAGGCGCTCATCGGGCGTTCTCGGGCGTGTAGGGGTGGGTGGCGTGCCAGTGACGGGCGATGTCCACGCGCCGGGCGAACCAGACTTGCTCGTGGCTTTTCGCGTAGTCGACGAAGCGCTTGAGCGCGGCCAGGCGCGCCGGACGGCCGACCAGGCGGCAGTGCAGGCCGATGGAAAGCATCTTCGGCGCCTCGGCGCCCTCGGCGTAGAGCACGTCGAACGCGTCCTTGAGGTACTGGAAGAACTGCTCGCCGCAGTTGAAGCCCTGCACCTGGGTGAAGCGCATGTCGTTGGTGTCCAGGGTGTAGGGGATCACCAGGTGCGGCTTGTCGGTGGGGGTGTTCTTTTCCCAGTAGGGCAGGTCGTCGTCGTAGGTGTCGCTGTCGTAGAGGAAGCCGCCTTCCTCCATCACCAGGCGCCGGGTGTTGGGGCCGGTACGGCCGGTGTACCAGCCCAGCGGGCGTTCGCCGGTGATCTCGGTGAGGATGCGGATGGCTTCGAGCATGTGCTCGCGCTCCTGGGCCTCGTCCATGTACTGGTAGTCGATCCAGCGATAGCCGTGGCTGCAGATCTCGTGGCCGGCCTCGACCATGGCGCGAATCACGTCCGGGTGGCGCTGGGCGGCCATGGCCACGGCGAAGATGGTCAGCGGTACGCCGCTGTCCTTGAACAGCCGCAGCAGGCGCCAGACGCCGGCCCGGCTGCCGTATTCGTAGAGCGACTCCATGCTCTGGTTGCGCACGCCTTGCAGCGGTTGCGCCGCCACCATCTCGGAGAGGAAGGCTTCGGACTCCTTGTCGCCATGCAGGATGCAGCGCTCGCCACCTTCTTCGTAGTTGAGCACGAAGGACAAGGCGATGCGGGCGTTGCCCGGCCAGTGCGGGTGAGGAGGCGTGTTGCCGTAGCCGATCATGTCGCGAGGGTAGTCAGCGCTCATGCAGTCTTCCTTATGAACGTAGAGGCTAGGTGCTGACCGCGGCGGGTTGTCGCAGGCACCGGAGTGGGACGATTGTATACAACTTGTTCGGCCATTTGTAAGCCCGATTTGCCGCAATTCTTCGTTTTTGTCGTCCTTGGACATCTGCTCAGTCCCTTGCAAGAAACTTGCCTGAATGGTCAGGTAATACGACCGGCCTTGATGCGGCCTTGAGTTTTCCGTCTGACGTCGGGAGATCCCGATGCAGCGGTACAGACGGGAAAGTGGCTTACAAAATTGTGTACAATCTGCGATTCAAGTGTCTTAATTGGCCCCGTTCCGGCAAGCGCTTGCCCCGCGCAGGTGCATGCCGTCTATCTTTTGCCCAGGCCAATGACAAGAGGCGATACGCAGATGGGACGTTTGACTACACATGTGCTGGACGCCGCCCACGGCTGTCCGGGGAGCTCGATCCGGGTCGAGCTGTACCGCGTCGAAGGCCAGCAACTGACGCTGGTCAACAGCGCGCTGACCAACAGCGATGGTCGGGTCGATGCACCGTTGCTCGAAGGCGATGCGTACCGTACCGGCGTATATCAGTTGCAGTTCAGTGCCGGCGACTACTACCGGGCGCGTGGCGTGGCGTTGCCGGACACCGCGTTTCTCGATGTCGTGGTGCTGCGCTTCGGCATCGATCAGGGGCAAGCGCATTACCATGTGCCTTTGCTGATTTCGCCGTACAGCTACTCCACCTATCGCGGAAGTTAGGCGCGCCAAGAAAGCGGGCTGAGCGCGACTCGCCCGCTCCCACAAATGCGCCGGTGCGGGGTTTCACAGCCTGGGAAGGCATCGTGCGCTCAAGCCCAGGCGATCGACTGCCCTGCGCGATTTTCGAACCCTTGCACGTTTCAAGCGGCCTTGTATCGCGATCGGGCGCGCCGCGGCCGCAGCCCAGCACTGGAGATTGCCTCATACACCTCAGCGCCCGAGGTCGATCGCGACGCAAGGTCTCTCGACTTCCCTCGCTGGGCATCATTTATTTGACGCCACTATATTGCCACCTTATCATCCGCGCCGGTTATTGGCACAACGCCATACAAAAGGACCTAACCGATGTGGCGTTTGGAACGCCGGGCCGCGCATTCGATGCCGCCCACCTTCACTGACCCGGACACTGTCGTGTCGGCGCGCGTCGCCCTGATCGAGTCACGCACCGCCCACTACCCCCGTTTTCTGAAACCACCGGCCCCCGCCACCGATCGGGCAGCGCCGGTGCGTTTACGCATGGACTTCTTTCTCTAATTTTTTCACCGCCCTCGGGCATCGGGATTTCACATGGACGTTCGTCAGTTCGCCTTCCTCGTGCGTCAGCCTTCGGCTGCCCTCAAAAGCCGTTCCCACTTCCTGGGGATGCCCAAGCGGGGTCTGGCGTTCATCCTGGCCAACGCCATGTTCTGGCAGCCGCTGCTGGTCCAGGCCGAGGGCATCGCGGTCAGCGGGCAGGGCACCACGCTCGGGCAAGCGGGCAATGGCGTGCCGATCGTCAACATCGCCGCGCCCAACGGCAGCGGCCTTTCGCACAACCAGTTCCAGGACTACAACGTCGGCGCCAACGGGGTCATTCTCAACAACGCCACCGGCCGCACCCAGGACACCCAACTGGGCGGCATCATCGTCGGCAACCCCAACTTCCAGGGCACGGCCGCGCAGGTCATCCTCAACGAAGTCAATGGCGCCAACGCCAGCCAACTGCGCGGCTACACCGAAGTGGCCGGGCAGTCGGCCCATGTGATCGTCGCCAACCCGCACGGCATCACCTGCGACGGCTGCGGCTTCATCAACACGCCGCAGGCGACCTTGACCACCGGCAGGCCGGTGATCGAAAACGGCCAGCTCACCCGCTACCAGGTCGACCAGGGCAGCGTCGCCATCGAAGGCGCGGGCCTGAACGCCAGCAACGTCGACCGCTTCGAAATCATCACCCGCGCTGCCCGCCTCAATGCGCAGATCCAGGCGAACAAGCTGACCATCGTCGCCGGGCGCAACGATGTCGAGGCCGGCACCCTCAACGCCACCGCGCGCGCTGCCGACGGCAGCCAGGCGCCGGACCTGGCCATCGACTCCTCGGCGCTGGGCGGCATGTACGTGGGTGCGGTCAAGCTGGTCGGTACCGAGGCCGGGGTCGGTGTGCGCATGGCCGGCGACATGATGTCCGGTGGCGATATCCAGATCGATGCGGCAGGGCAACTGCTGATGGGCCAGACCTCGGCAGCCACCACGGTCAACGTCAAAGCCCAGAGCGTCGATGTCCAAGGCCCCGTATATGCCGGCAGCGACCTGGCGCTGACCACCCAGGGCGCATTGACCAACCAGGGCACCTTGGCAGCCAGGAACAGCGTCACCTTGGACGCCGGCGGCCGCCTGACCAACAGCGGCATCATCGAGGCCGGCGTCAACGCGGACAACAGTCGCAACAGCCAAGGCGATCTGCAGCTCAAGGCGCAGGCCTTCGATAACACGGGCAAAAGCGTCATCGCCAGTCGCGACCTGCGCGTGCAAACCGGTGAACTGATCAACCAGCGCGGCACCCTCAGCGCTGCGCGCAGTGCCCAACTGGCCGCGACCACCCTGGACAATCAGAACCAGGGCCGCGTGCTCAGCGCCGGCAATCTCGGCATCAGCGCCGACCAGTTGCTCAACAGCCAGGCTGGACTGGTCACCGCCTCCGGCCTGCTGACGGCGAACGTCGGCCAGTTGATCAACCGCCAGGGCGAACTGTCGAGCCTCGGCCAGGCCAGCCTGCACGTGGCGTCGCTGGATAACGTCGCCGGGCTGGTGTCGGCCGGACAAACCTTGAGCCTGAGTGCGCAAGGCGCCATCGACAACCAGGGCGGACGCATCGCCGCGCAGCAGGCCGTGCAGGTCAATGCCGCCTCGCTGAACAACAGCCAGCGCGGTGTGCTGACCAGCCAAGGCGCGCTCGGCGTCGAGGTGAGTGGCGCCCTGGCCAACCAACAGCAGGGGCGCATCGAGTCCACGGCGGGGGCGACGATCAAGGCCGCGGCGCTGGACAACCAGCAGGGCGGCAAGCTCAGCGGCCAGACGCTGAACCTCACGGCAGGCGCGGTGAACAACAGCGTCGGTGGCGAGATCGCCAGCGCACAAGGCACGAACGCCAACCTGGGCCGCCTCGATCAGCACGATGGCGGCCGCTTCTACAGCAACGGCGACCTGTACCTGAACCTCAACCAGGGCCAGCTGGATAACCGCAGTGCCCTGATCAATGCCGCCGGGCAGTTGACCTTCGACCACCTCGACAGCGTCGACAACCGCCAGGGCGAAATCTCCAGTGCTCGCGGCTATTCGATGACGGCGCGCACCCTCGACAACACGGCCGGCAAGCTGCTCAGCGACCAAGGCTTGATCCTCAGCATCGTCCAGACCTTGAACAACGGCGCCGGACTGATCGCCGCCAGCGGCCTGCAGATCGGTGCCGCCAGCCTGATCAATGACCAGCAGGGCACCGTGAACAGTCGCGCGGCGCTGGACGCGCGTGTCGCGGGACTGTTCGACAACCGCAGCGGCAGCCTGACCAGCGCCGCCGCCAGCCAGCTCAGCGTCGGCAGCTTGAACAACGCGGGCGGCCGGGTATCCAGCCAGTCCGGCTTGAGCCTGGACCTCAATCGCGGTCATCTGGACAACCAGTCCGGGCTGATCAGCGCGCCTGGCGCATTGCTGCTGAACAACCTGAACACGGTCGATAACCGTAACGGCGCCGTCTCCAGCAGCCGCGCATTCTCCTTGCTGGCCGATGCGCTGGATAACCGGGGTGGCACCGTGCAGAGCGACCAGTCGCTGACGGTGGCCGCTGCGCAGGTGTCGAACAGCGCGGCGGGTCGGCTATCGGGTGCGTCGCTACAACTGTACGCCGGCAACCTCGACAACAGCGGCGGTCACGCCTTGGCCAACGGCGGCCTGAGCCTGGATGTCGCCGGTGCACTGCTCAACCACAGCGGTGAGCTGCTGGCCCGTGACGTGCGGCTCACGACGGGCTCGCTGGATAACACCCAGGGCCAGGTGCAGGCCGACCAGTCGTTGACGATCGACAGCGGCGCCCTCGGCAATCGCGCCGGCACGCTCGCCAGCGGCCAGACCCTGGCGCTGACCGCCAGCGCCCTGGACAACACCTCCGGCAAGGTGACCAGTGCGGCGGCGCTGACCGCCGCCATCTCCGGCAACCTGCTTAACCAGAGCGGGCTGATCAGCGCAGGCGCAGACCTGCAACTGAGTAGCGCCGACCTGAACAACCAGGCCGGCCAGATCAGTGCCGCCCACGCCCTGCGCCTGCGTACCGCGCAGCTGGACAACAGCGCCGGTGGCCGTATCAGCGGCAACACCCTCAGCGCCCAGGTGACGGGCCTGGACCAGCGCGGCGATGGGCGTTTGTACAGCCAGGGCGACTTGAGCCTGGACCTCGCTCGCGGCTTGTTGAATAACCAGGGGGGTGTGATCAGCGCGCCGGGCGCGTTGCTGCTGACCCAACTGGCGACCGTCGATAACCAGGGCGGCGAGATCTCCAGCGCCCAAGGCTTCAGCCTGCAGGCGGACAGCCTGGACAACCGCGCGGGCAAGGTGGTGAGCGAGCAAGCGCTCACCCTGCGCATCGCCCGTGCGCTCGAAAACGCCAAAGGCCTGATTTCGGCCTCGAGCCTGGACGCGCGCAGCGCCAGCCTGGGCAACCAGAACGGCACCCTGAGTGCGCGTGACGGCGTGATCCTGAGCGTCGAGGGCCTGCTGGACAACCGCAGTGGCAAGCTCCTGGGCCGTGACCTGTCGCTGAACGCAGGTACGCTCGATAACAGCGACGGCCAAGCGCAAGGCGACACGCGCCTGACCGTCGCCAGCGGGGCGCTGATCAACCAGCGCGGCCGCCTGGTCTCGGCCAACACCGTCAGTCTCAGCGCTGCCAGCCTGGACAATACCGAGGGCACCCTCACCAGTGACGGCGCCCTGACCGCCATCATCGCTGGCGCCGTGCTCAACCAGGCCGGCCTGCTGGCGGCCACTGCCAACCTCGACCTGACCCTGGGCAGCCTCGACAACCAGCGCCAAGGGCGCGTCAGCAGCCAAGCCAACCTGACCCTGGCCGGCACCTCGCTCGACAACCGCAGCGGCAGCCTGGCGGCGGTCGGTGTGCTCAAGCTCGACGCGACGCGCCTGGATAACCGCCAGGGCAACGTCTACGCCCAGCAGCGTCTGGACCTGGCGTTGGGCGCAGAGCTGAACAACAGCCAGCACGGCACCCTGCGCGGTGACGCTCAGCTGAATCTGCGCGCCGGCCCGGTGGACAACAGCGAAGGCGGGCGCATCAGTGCTGGGCAGACGCTGATCGCCAGCGTGACCGGGCTGGACCAGCACAACGACGGTCGGCTGTCAGGCCAGGGCGACGTTAGCCTGGACCTCAATCGCGGCCACTTGAACAACCAGGGCGGCACCTTGACCGCGCCGGGTCAGTTGCTGTTGAGCCACCTCGCCAGCGTCGATAACCAGAGCGGGGAAATCTCCAGCAGCCAGGCCTTCACCCTGGCTGCCGACACCCTGGACAACCGTGGTGCCAAGGTGCTCAGTGAACAGGCCCTGATCCTGCGCATCGCCCGTGCACTGGACAACACCCAAGGCCTGATTTCAGCCAAGGCGTTGACCCTGCAGGCTGGCAGCCTGGACAACCAGAGCGGCCTGCTCAGCGCCAACCACGACCTGGCAGTGCAGGTCGGCGCGGCGCTGGACAACCGCAGCGGTCGGGTACTGGCCCGCAGCGCCTCGGTGAAGGTGGGCGCCCTGGACAATCGTTTGGGCCTGCTGCAGAGCGACAGCCTGCTCGACCTCACCAGCCTTGGCGCCGTGGATAACCGTCAGGGCACGCTGTTCGCCGCCCAGGCCTTCGACCTCGACGCCGGCAGCCTGGACAACAGCACCGGCAAGCTGACCAGCGATGGACGCTTGACCGCGACCCTCGCCGGTCAGTTGCTCAACCAGACCGGTCTGTTCAGCGCGGGCAGCGACCTGCACCTGATCGCCGCCAGCCTGGACAACAGCGCCGGCCAATTCGCCAGCGATGCGCGCTTGACCGCGACCCTCACCGGTCAGTTGCTCAACCAGACTGGCCTGTTCAGCGCGGGCAGCGACCTGCACCTGATCGCCGCCAGCCTCGACAACAGCGCCAAAGGCAGCCTGCACGCCAAGGGGCCGCTGGCGCTCACCGTGGGCGGCGCCTTGAACAACGCCCAAGGCGTGCTCGACAGCGACAGCACGCTGGTACTCACGGCGGGCCAAGTGGACAACAGCCGCGCAGGACGCATCAGCAGCCAGCAGCAACTCACGGCCTCCGTCACCGGCCTCGACCAGCACGATGGCGGTCGCCTGTATGGCCAGGCCGGTGTCAGCCTGGACCTGAATCACGGCCTGCTGAACAACCAGGGTGGCTTGATCCACGCGCCCGGCGCGCTGCTGCTGAGCCACCTGGCCGAGGTGGACAACCGCGCCGGGGAAATCTCCAGTGCCCAGGCGCTGAGCTTCGACGCCCAGAGCCTGGACAACCGCCGCGGCAAGCTGCTCAGCGAGCAGGGGCTGAGCGTGCGCATCGCCCAGGCGCTGGACAATGCCCAGGGTCTGGTGCGCGCCACTGCGCTGGATCTGCGGGCCAACACGCTGGTCAATACGGCCGGTACGCTGAGCGCCCGCGACGACCTGACCGCCCAGGTCGAGGCGACACTCGATAACGGCCAGGGCGAGATTCTCGGCGCCACGACCCGCCTCACCGGCACCACGCTGGACAACCGCTCCGGCCTGATCCAGGGCGACCAGCGGCTCACCCTCGCGGACTGGCAAGCGGTCGGCAACCGCAATGGCCGGCTCGTCACAGGCCAACGCTTCGACCTGAACGCCGCCCGCCTCGACAACACCCAAGGCACGCTCACCAGCGACGGAACGCTCGACGCCCTGATCAGCGGCCAGTTGCTCAACCAGGCCGGCCTGATCGGCGCCAGCGCGCAACTGCAACTGACCGCAGGCAGCTTCGACAACCAGGCCAAGGGCCGCCTGCTGGGCAAGCGCGACCTGAGCCTGACCGTCGGCCAATTCGACAACCGTGGCGGCAACGTCGCCGCGGTGAACCAGTTGCAGCTCAAGGGCACGTCGCTGGATAACCGCGACGGTGGCCTGTTCAATGCGGGCCAGGGCATGACCCTGGCCCTCGACAGCCTGGACAACCGTGCCGGTGAGGTCTCCAGCGTCGGTGGCCTGACCCTCGCGGCCCGCGAGCTCGACAACAGCGCCGGTGCGCGGCTGCTGGCCAATGACGCCCTGCAGGTGACCGTGCAGCGCCTGAACAACCAACTCAAGGGCATCATCTCCGGACAGCGCTCCGTCGAGCTGAACACGGCACTGCTGGACAACAGCGGCCAGGGCAGCGTGTATGCCAAGGGCAACCTGTCCCTGCTCGCCAGCGGCCAGGTGCTCAACCAGCAAGGCGCGCTGCGCAGCGATGCGGGCCTGAGCCTGCACGCCGACAGCCTCGACAACGGCAGCGGGCGCATCAGCAGCGCCGCACCGCTGGTCCTGGTCAGCACCGGCGCGCTGGGTAACCGCAACGGCGAGGTGCTCAGCGCCTCGACCCTGAGCCTGACCAGCGCCAGCCTCGACAACCAGAGCGGCACGCTCATCGGCGACGGGGCCGTGCAGGTCACCACCGGCGCCCTGAACAACCAGCAAGGTGGACGCCTCACCAGCGCCGACCGCCTCGACCTGGTGGCCGGGCAGGTGGACAACCGCGCCGCCGGTCGCATCGCCAGCGCCCACGCACTCACGGCCAGCCTCAGCGGTCTCGACCAGCGCGGCGGCGGCAAGCTGTACAGCACCCGCGCCCTGACCCTGGACCTGAACCAGGGCACGTTGAACAACGCCGGTGGCTTGATCAATGCGCCCGGCCCGCTGGTACTGCGCAACCTCGCGCAGGTCATCAACCAAGGCGGCGAAATCTCCAGCCAGCAAGCCTTCACCCTGGCGGCGCAGAGCCTGGACAACACCGACGGCAAACTGCTGAGCGACCACGGGCTGAGCCTGACGGTCGAGCGGGCGCTGCTCAACGTCAGGGGGCAGATCACGGCCGCCGGACTCAAGGCCCAGGCGGGCAGTCTGGACAACAGCGAAGGCGTGTTCAGCAGCGAAGAAGACCTGGCCCTGGCGGTCAGCGACGCCTTGCTCAACGTCGACGGCGAGCTGTCCAGCGCCGGCGCCAGCGTGGTCGATGCGCAGACCCTGAACAACCGCAACGGGCAGGTGATGGGCGACGTCAGCCTGGTGCTGACGACCCGAGGCGCGCTGCTCAACCAGGGCGGCACCCTGGGCGCCGCCGAGCGCTTGCAGGTGACGGCGGCGAGCCTGGACAACAGCCAGTCCGGCAGCCTGGTGAGTGACGGCAGCCTGACCGCCAAGGTCGATGGCCTGCTCGACAACCAGGACCAAGGCCGGGTCATGGCCAAGGGCGCCATGGCGGTGCAGTCCGGTGCGCTGGACAACCGGGGCGGGCGGGTGTCCGGGCAGGATCTGCTGACCCTGAGCGGTGATCGCCTGGACAACCGTGGCGGCGCGGTGCGCGCCAATCAGGCGCTCGACCTGGCCATCGGCGAGGTGGACAACCGCGCAGGCGTGCTCAACAGCAAGCAGGCCTTGGTGATCGCCAGCCAGACGCTGAGCAACCAGGCCGGGCTGATCAGCGCCGCAGGCCCGGTGCGCCTGACCGCGCAGCATGTGGAAAACGGCACCGGCCGTATCGCCAGCCAGCGCGACCTGGACGCCAGCGTTGGCGTGCTCAATCAACAGGGCGGCGAGCTGGTGGCCCAGGGAGAACTGACCCTCACCGGCAGCGTCCTGGATAACCGCAACGGCGGTCTGGTGGGCGCCACAAAAGCGCTGAAACTCAAAGTGGACGCGGTCGATAATCGCGCCGGAGAGCTGTCCAGCCAGGCCGCTGCCGAGTTCAGCGGCCAGCGCCTGGACAACAGTGGCGGCAAGCTGCTCGCCGCCACCGCGCTGCAACTGGCCGTGGCCCAGGTCATCAACCAGGCCAAGGGCCTGGTGTTCGCCCAGGACACGCGCTTGACCGGCGCGGGCCTGGACAACGCCCAAGGCACCTTCGCCGGCCAGCGTTCGCTGGCGCTGGAGCTGACCGCCGCGCTGGATAACACCCAAGGCACACTCAGCAGCGAAGGCACGCTGCAGCTTAGCGGCGAGCGGATCGACAACACCGCTGGCCGTATCACCAGTGCCGACACGCTGACCCTCGACAGCACCGCTGCGCTGATCAACCAGGGCGGGGTGGTGGAAACCGCGCAGGGCCTGACGCTCAACAGCGCCAGCCTGAACAACAGCCAGCAGGGTCTGCTCAAGAGCCAGGGCGCCGCGCGCCTGACCACCGGCCAGTTCGACAACACCCAAGGCGGACGCCTGATCGGTTCCGGGCCGCTCGATCTCACCGCGACGCAGCTCAGCAATGGCGGCCGTGTCGCCAGCGCCGGCACCCTCAACGCCAGCCTCACCGGCCTCACGCAACAAGGCGGCGAGCTGTTCAGCAACAGCCAACTGATCCTCGACCTGAACGGCGGTGACGCCACCAACAGCGGCTTGATCAACGCGCCGATCCTGGTCCTGAAAAACCTCGGCAACCTCGACAACCGCCATGGCGAGCTCTCCAGCCAGAACGCCATCACCCTGGCCGCCCGCAGCCTGGACAACAGCCAGGGCAAGCTGATCAGCAACCAGGCACTGGTGCTGCGCATCGAACAGGCCCTGGCCAACGCCAAGGGCCACATCAGCGCCGCACGCCTCGACACCCGCAGCGCACGCCTGGACAACAGTGACGGTCTGCTCAGCAGCCGCAGTGACCTGGACATCGTCGCCCGCGAAATGCTCGACAACCAGCGCGGCACCTTGATCGCCGACGGTCAATTGCTGCTCACCAGCGCCCAGCTGGACAACCGGGGCGGCGAGATCGCCGGCAAGGCCGACCTGAGCGTCAATGCCGCGCGCCTGGACAACCGCAGCGGCCAGTTGATCGGCACCCAGGCGGTGCAGGTCAGTGGCGCCAGCCTCGATAACCGGGGCGGTCTGGTCGGCGCCACAAAAGCGCTGACACTCGACGTCGGTGCCGTGGATAATCGGGCCGGCGAGCTGACCAGCAATGCCGGCGTGAGCATCACCGGCCAGCACCTGGACAACAGCGACGCGGGCCAGGTGTTCGCCGTCGAGGGCCTGACGCTGAACGTCGAGCAGGTGCTCAACCGCCAGGGCGGTTCGCTCAGCGCCCAGCGCTTGGCGCTGACCGGCAGCCGCCTGGACAACACCGGCGGCACGCTGCTCAGCCAGCAGCCGTTGCGCCTGCAGGTGAGCGGCGAGCTGGACAACAGCTGGGGCCTGCTGAGCAGTGAAGACACCCTCGACATCGAGGCCGGCAGCCTGAACAACAGCTACGGCAGCCTGTCCAGCGCGCACGCCTTGAACGTGGCGCTCAATGGCCAGTTGAACAACCAGAGCGGCCAGTTGGTCACCGACGGCGCCCTGGTGCTGAGCAGCACCGCGCTGGCCAACCAGCACGGCAGCATCAGCGCCAAAGGCGCGCTGACGGTGAGCGCCGGTACGCTGGACAACCAGGGCGGTCGCCTCAACAGCGGCGAGACCTTGCAGTTGACCAGCGGCCAGTTGAACAACGGCGGCAGCATCGGCAGCGCCAAGGCCCTGACCGCGAGTGTCAGCGGGTTCGACCAGCAGGGCGGTACGCTCTTCAGCCACGGCGGCCTGAGCCTGGACCTGAACAACGGCGCGTTGAGCAACCAGAACGGTTTGATCAACGCCACAGGCCCACTGCTGTTGAGCAACCTCGCGGCGGTCAATAACCAGAACGGTGAAATCTCCAGTGCCCAAGCCTTCACCCTGGCCGCGCAGAGCCTGGACAACGGCAACGGCAAACTGCTCAGCAACCAGGCCCTGGTCGTGCGCGTCGGCCAAGTGCTGGCCAACGTCAAAGGCCTGATCGGCGCCGCCCGCCTGGACGCGCACGCCGGCGCCGTGGACAACCGCGGCGGCACCCTGAGCAGTCGCAGCGACCTGCAACTGACCAGCGATGGCCTGCTCGACAACCAGGAGCAGGGCCTGATCAGCGCCAGCCAGACGCTGACCCTGAATACCGGCAACCTCAACAACCTCACCGGCAGCCTGCTCGGCGCGGCGGGCGTGACGCTCACCGCCATGGCCCTGGACAACAGCGGCGGTGGCCTGATCAACAGCCAGGGCACCCTCGACCTCAATGCCGCCAGCTTGAACACCGGCAGCGGCGGTGAAGTGTCCGCCCGGGGCGCGATGGGCCTGAAGCTGAGCGCCCTGGCGCTGGCGGGCGGTCGGGTAATGGGCGAGCAGGGCGTGACCCTCGACCTCAACGACAGCGACCTGGACAACCGCAATGGCCAGATCCTGGCCAAGGGGCCGCTGACCCTCAAGCGCCTGCGCAGCTTCAACAACCAGAACGGCGAACTGTCCAGCCAACGCAGCCTGACCCTGAGCACCGGCACCCTGGACAACAGCGGCGGCAAGCTGATCAGCAGCGAGGTGCTGACGGTCCAGGCCGCCAGGCTGATCAACCAGAACGGCCTGGTGTCCGGCTGGCAAGGGCTGAGCGTCGGCGGCGGCAGCCTCGACAACCGCAACAACGGCACCCTGTCCAGCCGCAGCGGCGCGGTCGATGTGCGGCTCTCCGGCGAATTGCTCAATGCCGGGGCCGGCGCCCTGGTCAGCCAGGGTGCGCTGACCGTCAGCGCTGCCAGCCTGGACAACACCGGCGGCATCCTCTCCAGTGGCGCAGGGCAAACCCTGGTGGTCGGCGGCACGCTCGACAACGCCAGCGGCGGCCTGATCGACAGCGGCGCCGAGCTCGATGTACAGGCGGCCAGCCTGAACAACACCGCCGGCACCGTCACCGCCCAGCAGGCGCTGGCCGTCACCGCCACCGACCTGGGCAACCAGAGCGGTACCCTGGTCAGCAATGGCCGCCTGACCCTCGACCTGCTGGGTCGCCTGGTCAACAACCAGGGCAAGCTCGCCAGCGCCGGAACGTTGCTCTTGCAGCGCGCCACGCAGGTGGACAACCAGGGCGGCCAGATCGCCAGCCAGGGCGTGCTGACGCTGCTGGCCGGCGGCATCGACAACCGCCAGCGCGGCACCCTCGCCGGCAAGGAGCGGGTGGCGATCACCAGCACCGGCGTGCTGCAGAACGATGCCGACGGCTTGATCTACAGCCAGGGCGCGGACGTGCACGTCAGCGCGGCCAGCCTCAGCAACCGCGCAGGCGTGGTACAGGGCCAGCAGGGCCTGGGCCTGAGCCTCACGGGCGAGCTGGACAACGAAGGCGGTACGCTGCTGGCCCAGAGCGGCGACCTGAGCGCCGCCGCCAGCACCCTGAACAACCAGGGCGGCACGCTGGCCAGCGTGGCCGGGTCGCTCGATGCCCGCGTTGGCGGGCAACTGCTCAACGGCGTCAATGCCGCCAACAAGGCGGGCGTGATCCAGGGGCAGCGCTTGAACCTGATCGCCGCCAGCGTCGACAACCAGCGCGGCCGCATCGCCGCGCAAAACGGCGACGCGCTGATCAATGCCCGTTCCTTCGCCAACGCCTATGGCGGCCTGTATGCCAAGCACCTGCTCCAGGTGGTGGGCGCCGCGCTGGACAACAGTGCCGGTCAAATGGCAGCCAATCGCGTGGACCTGGGGCTCGACGGCCAGTTGGGCAACCGTGGCGGGATCATCGAAAGCGACAGCGTGCTCAACGTGCGCGCCAGCGCCGTCGATAACCAAGGCGGACAGTTGCGTGCCTTGGGCAGCACCGGCAAGACCGACTTCCAATTGCTCGGCGGATTCGACAACCGCAATGGCCGCCTCGAGACCCGTAACAGCGACCTGACCCTCAACGCCACTGGCTTGCAGAACCAGGGCGGTAGCCTGCTGCACAGCGGCAGCGGCACTTTCGAGATCGCTACTGCCTCGCTGTTGGCGGCGGGCGGTGACGTGGTCACCCGAGGTGGTTTGACTCTTACGGCCGATAGTTGGACCAACAGCACTGTGATTCAGGCTGGGCGGTTGACGGTGAATGTCGGCGAGCTGAGCCAGACGGCGACTGGTCAGTTGCTGGCAGCGGAGCGTTTTTCCGGCAGCGGCAACAACTGGAGCGCGGCTGGGGTGATCGCCAGTGACGGAGGGCTTGACCTGAACCTGTCGGGCAGCCTGAGCGCCAGCGGACGCGTCAGCAACCTAGGAGCTATGGACCTCAAGCTTGGTCAACTGGTACTGGGCGGCGGCGGTAGCGTCGCTTCAGGCGGCAATGCAGCAATCACTGTCGGCGGCAAGTTGAGCAACGCCGGGCGACTGACCTCAAGCTCCAACCTGAGCGTTAACGCCGCTGGCATCGAGAATGTGGGCTCGCTTGGCAGTGGGCAAGACCTGACCTTGACCACTGGCGATCTCTCCAACCAAGGCGGATTTATCTACAGCGGTGGCAACATGGCCTTGTATGGCCAGCGGGTGACCAACCGCCAAGGCGATATCTACAGCTTGGGCGACATACGTGTTGCACAAGATATGCAGGGCACGCGCTCCGCGCTACTTGAAAACTTGTCTGGCACATTCGAGAGTGTTGGCGATTTCAACATTGCTGCCAGCAGCGTTCGCAACGAGCGCGTGGACTTCACGCTCAACTCGACGCTGCAATCCGCTTACATTGGGGTGCGTTGCTACAGTTGCTCCAGCTATATGGATGGCAACAGGCAAGTCACCTCGAAATCGCATCTGGTGTGGGGCAAAACCTACACCTTCGAAGCGGTTGGGCAAGTAGAAAAAGAGTCCAATCTGGCGGCTGGGCGCAACTTGAGTGTGGTAAGCGAGACGTTCGCCAATACCAACTCGACGATTTCCGCGGTTGGCGATATCACAATCAATACTGGGTCATTCAGCAATACCGGGACCTCGTTAGGCGGCTATTCAGAACTCGCATACATCGATGTCGGCTCTGTGAATTCGACACTGTGGTTCGATATCACACGCTACAACGCAGACAATGATGCGGGTTACACCGGCGGCGTCCGTTTTTGGAATGCTGCGGATGAGCAGTCGATGGGCACAATCACTGGTGGTAGTCGATCCGTTGGGAACGGTAACACCGCCGCGTGGTTGAATTTTGCAAGTATGTATCTGCAGCTCCCCGAGGGGACGAACGTCCGGGGCACTGCTAGTGCCTATAGCCCCGCCGCCAATTATGGCAATGGCCAGCCGCGTACTGCTCCGGCAGTCATTCAGAGCGCCACACCTTTCCGCCTCGAACGTGTGGAAAATTCCGGCTCTAGCTATTTGCCCTCAGTTGTACAGGCGGGCGGCAAAATCGCGATCACGGCGGCTAGCAATCTTTCCAACGGCGTGGAGCGTGCACACAGCCCAGGCGCTTCGACATCTGAGAGAGGTCTAAACACGGGCGCCGTGGGGGCCGGTGCGGCACCCATCATCGTTGTGAACCGGCAACTGCCGCCCGATCTCGCTCAACAGCAGGTCAACCCACTCGCGCTGCCCGGCTTCAGCCTCCCCACCGGCCAGAACGGCCTGTTCCGTCTGAGCGGGCAGGGCGGCAGCAGCGGGCAAGTGGCTCAAGGTTCAGCCGGGCCTGCTAGTTGGACCCTGGGCGCTGCCAGCGTCGGCCTGGAGCAACGCCAGCAACGCCTGCCCGAAACCCAAGGCCGGACGATTCAACTCGACGACGTCGCCCAGGTGTCTGCCAGCAGCCGCCAGGTGTCGGTCACGGCCCGTGAGGCCAGCGGCATCCAGGCCAGCGTCAGCGCGATCAATGTGGGCGGTGTGAGCGATGCCGACGTCGGCACGCTGCAACCTGGCCGCAGCGGCGGCGGCACCATCACCGCAGTGGATGGCATCACCGCGCAGAACCCGGTCGATGGCTCGCGCCCGGCCGTGGACCTGTCACGCCCGAACATCGACCTGTCCGGCCTGACCCCCGCCGAGCGCGACGCCCGCATCGTGCTGACCACGCCCGACCAACCGGTTTCCGACAGCAGCCGTCCGACCTTGAACGTCCCCGGCCTGTCCACCGCCGAGCGCGACACCCGCGTGGTCACCGTCGCACCGGACAGCGCCCGCCCAGACCTCAGCGTGCCCGGCGTCACGCCGCTGGCCCCTGCGACCCAGGTGTCCGTGGAGCGCCAGCAGCCGTCGACCGTGGCGACAGTGGTGCCGACCTCCCGCGAGTTCCTGCCCGCCGTCAGCCCCGTCGAGCAGCCTGTCGTGGACAGCACCGCCACCCGCCCGGCCGCCGTCACGGTCGAGCAGGTCGCCGCGAACCCGACGCCGGTCGCCAGCCAAACCATTGAGCGAGTCCAGGGCCTTCCCGAAAAGCGCCCGGCCTCCCAGCCGCACAAGTACCTGATCGAAACCAACCCCGTGCTCACCGACATGAAGCAATTCATGAGCTCGGACTACCTGCTCTCGGGCCTGGGCTACAACCCGGACGAAAGCGCCAAGCGCCTGGGCGACGGCCTCTACGAACAGCGCCTGATCCAGCAAGCCGTGGTGGCCCGCACCGGCCAACGCTTCATCGACGGCCAAACCACCGACGAAAAGCTGTTCCGCCACCTGATGGACAACGCCATCGCCAGCCGTCAAACGCTGAACCTCGCGGTGGGCGTAACCCTCACCTCCGAGCAGGTCGCGGCGCTGACCCACGACATCGTCTGGCTGGAAACCCATGTGGTGAACGGCGAGGAAGTGTTGGTGCCGGTGCTTTACCTGGCCAACGCCAACAATCGCCTGGCTCCGAACGGCGCGCTGATAGTAGGCAGCGACGTCACCCTCATCGCCGGACAGGACCTCACTAACGTTGGCACCTTGCGCGCCAGCAATAACCTGTCCGTCCAGGCCGGCAACGACATCATCAACGGCGGCCTGATCGAGGCAGGCAATCGCCTGGACCTGCTGGCCGGCAACAACATCGTCAACAAAGCCGGCGGCATCATCGCCGGCCGCGACGTGACCCTCACGGCCCTCAAGGGCGATGTGATCAACGAGCGCAGCGTCACCCGAGTCGACAGCAGCGACGGACGAGTTACTGAACACCGAGACTTCGTTGACAGCGCCGCACGGATTGAGGCCGCCAACGACCTGAGCATCGGTGCCGGCCGGGACGTCGCCAACCAAGGCAGCGTGCTCCAGAGCGGCCGCGACCTCTCCATACAGGCAGGTCGAGACCTCAGTATTGGTGCGGTGGAACAGACCGCCAGCAACGTGAACAGTCGCGTACGCCAAACCAGTAGCTCAGTTACCCAGCACGGTTCCTCGGTGACCGCAGGCCGCGACCTGACCGCCATCGCCGGACGCGACCTGACCGCCATCGCCAGCCAGATCGACGCCAAGCGCGATGTGGCCATGGCGGCGACTGAAGACCTCAGCCTGAGCTCGGCGGCGGATGAACAGCATTCGGCGTTCAAGACGAAGAAGGCCAAGGGGCAGGAAGACCATGTGAGCCAGGTCGGCACGGCGGTGACGGCGGGCGGCGACGTGAGCCTGCGCGCCGGACAAGACCTGGCGATGACGGCCAGCCGAGTGTCGGCGGGGGACGAAGCGTATCTGGTGGCCGGTGGTCGGTTGGAACTGCTGGCTGAGGCTGACAGTGATTACTCGTTGTATGACAAGAAGAGCAAAGGGAGTTTTGGCAGCAAGAAGACCCAGCGCGATGAAGTGACCGATGTGAAGTATGTCGGCAGTGCGGTGTCGGCTGGGGGCGATGTGACTCTCGCGAGCGGCGGAGATCAGCGGTATCAGGCGGCCACGCTTGAGAGTGGGAAGGATCTGACGCTGGAGAGTGGCGGAGGGATCGCGTTTGAAGGCGTGAAGGATCTGCATCAGGAGAGTCACGAGAAGAGCAAGGGTGATCTGGCGTGGAACAGTTCCAAGGGCAGAGGCAACACGGACGAAACCTTGCGCCAGAGTCAGTTGGTTGCACAGGGCGAACTGGCGATCAAAGCCGTGGATGGGCTGAAGATCGATGTGCGGCAGATCGATCAGCACACGGTAAGCCAGGCAATTGACTCCATGGTGGCGGCCGATCCCCAGCTTGCTTGGTTGAAAGAGGCTGAGGCGCGCGGGGATGTGGATTGGCGCCAAGTCCAGGAACTTCACGACTCGTTCAAGTACAGCCATTCAGGCTTGGGTGCCGCGCCGTCTCTGATCATCGCTATCGTAGCGGCAGCTTACCTGGGACCGCTTGCAGGAGCACTGACCAGTAATTTTGCAGTTGGCACCATAAACAACGGCGGCGATATAGGTCGAGGCGTTAAATTCGCGCTTAACAAAGACAATCTAAAAAGCTATGCAATCGCTGCTGCCTCCGCCTATTTGATTACACCGCAGCTCGACAAGGCTTTTGGAGTCTCCACTGACAACGTCAACAAAATCACCAAAGGATTCGATTTAGGAAGCCTTTCAGATGTTGCACGCTATGGGCTGTATTCCGCCACACAGGGCGTGTTGCAGGCGGGGATGGAGACAGCGATCAAGGGTGGAAGCTTTGGAGACAATCTGAAAGGCAACCTTGTCGCACAGGCTGGCAATGTGGGTATGGCCATCGGTTTCAACATGATCGGTGACTGGTCGCTGGGTAAGTACGCTGACGGTAGTCCGCAGAAAGTCATGGCGCATGCCCTTTTAGGTGGTTTGATAGCGAAAGCAACTGGAAGTGACTTTGCCAGTGGGGCTGTAGCAGCGGGTGCAAACGAGGCATTGAGCAACGCGCTATCGAACATGGTCGGTGGAGATGAAAATCTCGAGCTGATGGCGTCACAGATCACAGGTGTGCTGGCAGTAGCAGCGATCAACGGTGATCTTGCTGAAGGTGCTGAAATCGCGAAGTATGCTACGGCCTACAACCAACAGGTTCACCGCCAAGCGAAAGAGCGATTGGAACGTGGCTTGAAGGAGCTCCGTGGGCAAGGTAAGTATCTTGATCTGGATGTTGAGGTCGTGCTTGGCGATTTGCGCAAAATTGCCGATGGTGACGCGACAAAGATTGCTGATCTTGATCCCAAAGTCGCGGAATTCCTCGGTGCCGAGTTTTCACCTGCTAGTATGAGGGAAACGCTGTTCGAACCGGAGGGCTGGGAGCGCTACGTAGGTTTTGCCATTGATCTACTGTTCCCTTCTCCGTCAGGTAAGGCCGCGGCGGTTCAGCGGGTAGCTCCGAAGATCTCCAAGGAAGCGCTGGCTGCGCTTGAGGCGAAATTTGGGCCGACTGCTATTGGAAGTGGTGCAAAAGGAATACAAGCCACAGAGGCTGTTTTGCAAGTACCTGGGAGAGTGCAAAGCCGGGTGAACTTGCGAAATGGAAGCCAGGCAGAAGGGGCAGGCTGGAATCATTTGAAAAATGAGCACTACTCCGCAGTGAAAAATAAGAGTCAGTTTACTATTCCGCAAGATGAGTTACGTCAAATTTTGCAAAGCAAAGAGGTTGTAAGCACACCAGTGACCAAAGTTCTGTCTAGCGCAGATGGCCCAAGGTTTGTACGGGAGGTTGACGTAGGGAAAAATATTGGGACGGATAAATTTAATAATTTTTCCCCAACGACGAAAATGACCGTACTGACAGATGAGGCTGGAAATTTAGTGTCCGCATTTCCTGGAGTACTCAAATGAAACTTATAGGCAGTGTGACTGAGGCTAAAATTAGAGAGGCGCTAATTTATTCAGCATGCTACATACTTAATAATGTAGGCGTTTTGACCTTTCTTGAGGGGGTGTTCGGTCTGATTTCGTCTTCCTATGTGCTTAGCCACACACCCGAGCAAGGGGAAGACTTTTATGTGGTTTTGGTAAATGGCTCTGTTGTAGTCAATTTTGAGTTGTCTCGAAGTTGTGAAGGTGCGAAGCCTGAAAATTTCGTCACTATGGAAGTTGAACAGTATCGTAAAACCCTACGAGGTCGTAATTCTCTGTTGAAGCTAGCCATTGCGATGGAATTAGCGGCGGAGAATATGCAGAAGGATTAGCCGTTTCCTTGATGGAGTGAGTTTTAATCCAAATATCAAAAGTCACCTGAGTAGTTATGATGTGTTAACTCAGAGGAAAGGTATAAGTGGTACCCACAATATTGATGTTTTTTCTCAGGCCGCAACCCAGAACGGTGCCAAGATTGTTAGCCAGACGCCAGGGGCGGTGAATGGGATATCCGAAATTAAATATCAGATTCCAGCTTATGACAGAGCTGGGAATGTAACTGGCTATAAGTCAGAGGTGTTCACTAAGACTGTTTATGATTCCAAGGTATTCACTGATTCAAAGATATTGGATCTCGGGCAGCAGGCTGCTGCTAGTGGATACAACTCAGCAATTTCTCAGGGGTTAAGAGAGTATACGGCAGCCGCAGGTGGTGTGAAATTTAGAGTCTACTTGGATGATAAGGTCGTTAAAAACTTTTTTCCGGAGGCTAACTAAATGGCTACTAATCCCGCAGGTGGAGGGGTTTTGAGTGAATATATTTTTAAGGGGGTCGACTATGACAATGATGAGTTTTGGGTTGTTAAAGAGTTCTTTAATTCTATAAATATTAGTAAAAAATTTTTGTACGGATTGTCTTTGCTCACTGATGGTGTTGGTTTTTGTTTTGATGAGGCTTACTTTCATTTTCCGGACTTAGATGATTCAGATGATGAATTGCGGTTTGATGGTTTGATTTTTGGTGTTTTTGATGGGGAAATTATTGTTTGTGCTGCGGATGGTTATAGTCTTGTGAGACTGGCTTGCGAGGAATATCTTCAACTTCATCCAGAAGATACCGCCAAAGTAAATGAACTATTGGTCAAGCTTCCTGCTTAAATTTTTGTGGGACCAGAATCCGGGAAAGGGGCGGATTTGTTTTTGCTTAGTACGCGGGTATGTCAGAAATTTTGTGTTAGGGCGTAGCATGAGCAAGAGGTGCATGTATGCCAACTAAGAAGAAATCCCAGCGTGACCTACCAAAGAGTCCCAAGGAACTACTTAAGCAGTTCAGCGCTGGATAGGCAAAATACTAATAGCCTGTTAGGGAAGTAAAAATGGCTAAGTTTCATGTCGTTGCTTGCGGTAGGGCTTGGATAAGGAAGGATGAAGGGTCAGCATATTGGCCCTATCTTGCAGAAAAGGAATAAAAATAGCCCCGGCACTGCCGGGGCTATTTTTTCACTCAGCTGTAATCACTAGAAAGTCACGGCTGGCTCGCACTGCGTTGCTCATTCACCGCCACGTCTGCCCGCTCCCGTCCGCTCCAAGGTGCTTTTCAAAACTCAGTACTTGGGTAAGATGCTGGGATATGCGAAACATGGCATGATAGATCAACTTGCGACTCTGATTACTTAATGCTCATATACGGGAAAGATAAATGCCGATGCTATGCATAAAACTATCAGTAATTATCTGCCTTCCATGGCAGGTGGTAAGCCGGCCGTACATACCGCTGGGTAGATAAGTTAGGGGTTGCAGCTCGCTTATCAGGAACGTTGGGTGAAAAATAATCAAAAACAGCAAGAAAGAATATATGTAAAGGAAGCGGGAAAGAAATTCTCAATGTTGAAAATCCGAATCTAGGGCAGCGGCCTGGGAAAATTCACTATCAGGATAACAGTGGGAACAAGTATTTGTATGATCCGGTATCTAACACGTTCCCAACGGCACCTAAGTCTGTCAATAAGCTCTTGAGTGAAGCGAGATTCAAGGCGGCTATCGAAAAAGGTATGAAGAAATAATTGGGAGAGCTATTGTGAGCTTGATGAATGAAAACATGCGGAACTTAGTTAAGAGTTCGGATTGTAGTGATACTGCTCTTGAGCGTGAATTGCTAGAGATCGTTGATGCAGGGCTGATGGTGTCAGAAGGGTGTGTGCTTTTAAAATATTTGCAAAGACTCAGTGCTGGTGCTGCGGTTTCAGATTTCCAGGATTGTACGGGATATGAGTGCTTTGTTAATTCTCTGCATATAGATGACTATGTGTCAGGGAATTATGTGGTGCAGGCGTTTTTGTTCGTTTTCAAAGTGTTTGCACTATGGCGTAATTTCAATGCTATGTCTGGTGATATTGCTGCGATTGTCTTGGTCGACGATTTTGGGGTGGTAGTAAAATTTCATTTTTGCAGAGATAGTGAGTTTTGGCTTGCAAATGACTTACAGAAGTACGAAGAGGCAGTGTTATATATGCTATCGTCTGATGCGATAAATGATCTAAATTCTAAATTATAGGAAATTGACAAAAGTATTTTCTATCTCCAGCAGTTAGCAAATTTTGCTGAAGGCCAATCATAAGATCAACAGGACATCCTGGTAGTGAAATTGCAATGCGATATATTGTGCAGGCGGGTTTTGAAGGGCAAATGAAGCGCGCAACCGAGGATCTAGTGGCTGCAGTGCAGAGCGGCGAAGTTAAAACATCAGGCTATATTTCAGTGTAACTCTATAAGTTTCCAGTATATCGATGCGAGGCAGTTTGGTTTGTAAGGGTAATTATTGAGCTTGATAGGTTTAATGGTGAGCTATTATCTTTATTAGTGCGTGTATATTTTGCGGGTTACTGGCAGTGGGTAAGTGGGTTTAAGTGAATACTATGGGCGCATTACATATGCGGTTACGTAGGGCGCGTCATTAATAGCGTCGTATTCTTGACATGACGAGGAACTGAGTTCCTACCCGCCGTCAGCCCTGCCGAGTAGTCGGACGGGTACAGCACTGCTACTCAGACCCTCAAGCGAGTCCAGGGCCTTCCCGAAAAGCGCCCGGTCTCCCAGCCGCACAAGTACCTGATCGAAACCAACCCCGTGCTCACCGACATGAAGCAATTCATGAGCTCGGACTACCTGCTCTCGGGCCTGGGCTACAACCCGGACGAAAGCGCCAAGCGCCTGGGCTACAACCCGGACGAAAGCGCCAAGCGCCTGGGCGACGGCCTTTACGAACAGCGCCTGATCCAGCAAGCCGTGGTGGCCCGCACCGGCCAACGCTTCATCGACGGCCAAACCACCGACGAAAAGCTGTTCCGCCACCTGATGGACAACGCCATCGCCAGCCGTCAAACGCTGAACCTGGCCGTAAGCGTAACCCTCACCTCCGAGCAGGTCGCAGCGCTGACCCACGACATCGTCTGGCTGGAAACCCATGTGGTGAACGGCGAGGAAGTGTTGGTGCCGGTGCTTTACCTGGCCAACGCCAACAATCGCCTGGCGCCCACCGGCGCGCTGATCGCCGGTAACGACGTCAACCTCATCGCTGGCCAGGACCTGCGCAACGTCGGCACCTTGCGCGCCAGCAACAACCTGTCCGCCCAGGCCGGCAACGACATCATCAACGGCGGCCTGATCGAAGCGGGCAATCGGCTGGACCTGCTGGCGGGCAACAACATCGTCAACAAAGCCGGCGGCATCATCGCTGGCCGCGACGTGACCCTCACGGCCCTCAAGGGCGACGTGATCAACGAACGCACCGCCACCACCCACGCCAGCAGCGACGGCAGCCTCAGCGAACGCCGCGACTTCCTCGACAGCGCCGCGCGCATCGAAGCGGCCAATGACCTGAGCATCGGCGCAGGTCGCGACGTCTCGAACCAGGGCAGCGTGCTGCAAAGCGGGCGTGACCTGACGATTCAGGCGGGCCGCGATGTGAGCTTTGGCTCCGTCGAACAGGTGGAGAGCCGCGACTACCGCCGTAAGCGTGACAGCAACAACAGCAGCAGCGTGACCCAGAACGGCTCGACGGTGACCGCAGGACGGGATCTGTCAGCGGTGGCCGGACGCGACCTCACCGCCATCGCCAGCCAGATCGACGCCAAGCGCGATGTGGCCATGGCGGCGACTGAAAACCTCAGCCTTAGCTCGGCGGCGGATGAACAGCATTCGGCGTTCAAGACGAAGAAGGCCAAGGGTCAGGAAGACCATGTGAGCCAGGTCGGCACGGCGGTGACGGCCGGCGGCGACGTGAGCCTGCGCGCCGGACAAGACCTGGCGATGACGGCCAGCCGGGTGTCGGCGGGGGATGAAGCGTATCTGGTGGCCGGTGGTCGCCTGGAACTGCTGGCTGAGGCTGACAGTGACTACTCGCTGTACGACAAGAAGAGCAAAGGGAGCTTCGGCAGCAAGAAAACCCAGCGCGACGAAGTGACCGATGTGAAGTATGTCGGCAGCGCGGTGTCGGCTGGGGGCGATGTGACCCTCGCGAGCGGCGGAGATCAGCGGTATCAGGCGGCCACGCTTGAGAGTGGGAAGGATCTGACGCTTGAGAGTGGCGGAGGGATCGCGTTTGAAGGCGTGAAGGATCTGCATCAGGAGAGTCACGAGAAGAGCAAGGGTGATCTGGCGTGGAACAGTTCCAAGGGCAGAGGCAACACGGACGAAACCTTGCGCCAGAGTCAGTTGGTTGCACAGGGCGAACTGGCGATCAAAGCCGTGGATGGGCTGAAGATCGATGTGCGGCAGATCGATCAGCACACGGTAAGCCAGGCAATTGACTCCATGGTGGCGGCCGATCCCCAGCTTGCTTGGTTGAAAGAGGCTGAGGCGCGAGGAGATGTGGATTGACGCCAAGTCCAGGAACTTCACGACTCGTTCAAGTACAACAACTCGGGCCTTGGTCCTGCGGCGCAACTGGCTATAGCCATTGTCATGGTCGCCGTAGTAGGGCCTATGGCAGCGGCGTGGGCAGGAGGAGGGGTCGGCGGCGCCGCAGTCGGTGCCGTAGCCAGCGCTGCTTCAACAAATGCGGCGGTGAGCACCATCAACAACCGTGGCAATCTCGGTGCCGTGGTCAAGGATGTGACCTCCAGCAATGCCATGAAAGGTTATGTGATGGCGGCGCTTGCACCGGGCGGTGACAGCATCGTGTCACGCATTGCGCTCAAAGCGGCGCTGAGTACGGTGGTCTACGGTGGCAGCCTGAAGGACAACGCTGTCCAGGCCGGCTTGGAGGTTGCTGCGGACGCACTGAGCGGAGCGATCTTCAATGAGGTGGGAGATCGCCTGATGGGCAGCGGGTTGCCCAAGCGTATCGCAGTGCATGCCGTCGTCGGTGGTCTGATTGCTGAAGCGGCGGGCGGTGACTTCCGCACGGCGGCTTTGGCGGCAGGTGCGAATGAGGCTTTGGTGCAACTGGTCGGGGACAAGATCTTTCCCGGTGAAGCTCACGACCGTGTATTGGGCATGACCTCACAATTGGTCGGTATGACGGTTGCTGCCGGCCTGGGTGCTGACGCCAAAGATCAACAGGTGGCTGCTTGGGTCGCACAGCAGGCGACTCAGAACAACTTCCTCCGACATAAAGAGGTCGAGGCGTTCCTCGCCGAGCTCAAGACGTGTGATGCGACCAATTCGTGCGCTGATGTACGCAAGCGGTATGGCGACCTGAACATCGAAAATCAGGAGCGGCTTGAGCAACTGTGTGCCCGTGACATGGACGCCTGCCGTAGCGAGTACAAGTCGTTCTCCGATGACTACCAGAAGACCCATGCGCTGTTGGCTGACAGCATGAAGGAGGTCGGGTGGAAAGATCAGTATGCCCTCGGCGCTACGGTACTCAGTAACTACCAGGCCATGCAGACCCTCGTCGGAACCGCCATGACCAAGGCGGTGACCGATGCAGCCCAAGAGGCTGCGGGACAGGTAGGCGTTGGGGTTGACGCAGAGGATGTCGGTAAGTTTGGGATGTGGTTGCGAACTGTCGTCAAGGCAGTCACGAATCGCAAGGGCGCAGTTGGCGGAGCTGAGCGTGGCCCTTGCTGTTTCGCAGCAGGGACACTGGTTGCGACTCCTGAGGGCGACCGAGCGATTGAAACCCTCAAGGTTGGGGATATAGTCTGGACCAAGCCTGAGCACGGGGGTGAACCCTTCGCCGCAGCGATCACCGCGACGCACATTCGTAACGATCAACCGATCTATCGGTTGACCCTGGAAAGCACGCGAGCAGATGGTCAGGTCAAGACTGAGACTTTGTTCGTAACCCCCAGCCACCCATTCTATGTACCGGCCAGACATGATTTTGTGCCGATGGGGGAGTTGAGGGCTGGGGACTTGCTACAGTCCTTGGCTGATGGCGCTGGAAATAACACGTCGAGTCGCGTTGCCTCGATAAGGCTGCATAAGTCAGTAGGCGAGACATTCAACCTTTCTGTGGATGTTGGGCATACGTTTTATGTGGGTAAACTGAAAACGTGGGTTTATAATACAGGTCCGTGCGATGTTAAATTTATACCCAATGCAGGAAGCGTTGGTAATATGGGAGAGTTCTTCAAGTTACCGGGGTTTGGTGGGAAGGTCTATGAAGGCTCTACGAAAACCAAACAAATATACGATGGTCAAAGCGTTTATATGGCCACTGCAAATATTGGTGAGTATATTGCCAGGGGTGACAAGTTCTACCTCGATGGAAGTCACATGAATCACATTGAAGTATTTGATAGTAGAAATAAAGCAAAGTTGGTCCTTAATCTCGATGGCTCGATTAACGAGGCTAAAACGAAAGTTGCTATTAAGCAAAAAAGGAAATTGCCGCGATGAATAATTTTTCTGAGATCGATGAGGTAAGGAAGTTATTTGCTACGATCGTCCGAGAAAAGTTGCCGGAAGTGGAGCTGGAAGCGCTGAAAGTTAGTTATCATGAGGATCTTTCACTGTTGCTTGCAAAAGGTATGGATCAGCTTACGAAAAATATACGCAGACTTGCGTCAAGTGGGGGAGATGCGCTAGCCACTCAGTCCGCTCTAATACATCTTCGAGCTCATGCCATGAGTTTGTGTAGTTTTTTTGACAATATTGCCGAGGATGCCGAGTATTTGCTGCTTGAACCTGAGTGGCCAGATATTCCTGAGGAGTAGATAGCACTCTCTCAGAGTTAGGGGCTCCAAGGTACGGGGGGATTGTTGAGATGGCGTTTTAGTATCTAGTTACAATACCGGTCGTTCCTAAGGTAAAATGAACTGCTCTTTTTTGTGCGCAGGTTTCGTCCTCAGTCCACCGGCGAAGTAAACTAAGGTGTCTGAAAATTTTTGAGGCGAAGGTCAGGCAAGGCTAAACAGCCGAGGAAGCGGAGTTTATGGATTGTAAACGAGCATTCCAACGCTGTTTTCAACGCAGCATCACCGAGTATCAAAGTTTTTGTATAGAGCCTTGTAAGGTCTCTCGCCAAATCTGTGCTCAGTTGCACCTGAAACAGCAGCCCTACTCATCGAAAATCGCTTACCCCAATCCCGGCCCACTCTACAACCGCTCCTCGGCCTTGCTCCGGTCTGGCCGCCACGGCGCCACCGCCATCGTTCGGCGTTTGGTAAATCGGTTGATTGGCGGGTGCGGCGAGTAGAACCATCGGTGTAGGCGGTCGAGCACATACACGAGGCGTCCGGGGAATTCGTTAGGGTTAATTTCCCGCCGCTGATGCGAGCAATTCGTGCGCTGATGTACGCAAGCGGTATGGCGACCTGAACATCGAAAATCAGGAGCGGCTTGAGCAACTGTGTGCCCGTGACATGGACGCCTGCCGTAGCGAGTACAAGTCGTTCTCCGATGACTACCAGAAGACCCATGCGTTGTTGGCTGACAGCATGAAGGAGGTCGGGTGGAAAGATCAGTATGCCCTCGGGGCTACGGTACTCAGTAACTACCAGGCCATGCAGACCCTCGTCGGAACCGCCATGACCAAGGCGGTGACCGATGCAGCCCAAGAGGCTGCGGGACAGGTAGGCGTTGGGGTTGACGCAGAGGATGTCGGTAAGTTTGGGATGTGGTTGCGAACTGTCGTCAAGGCAGTCACGAATCGCAAGGGC